>USFL01000199.1 GCA_900553905.1 uncultured Eubacteriales bacterium
CCTTGGCGAATATCGACATATTATATTAGCATTATCCTATGGAAAAAGCAAGCCCTAAATCCGCAAGGAGGCAGAGAAACTTAGCCCTTCACACCGCCGGAGGTCAGGCCGCTGACGAGATGCTTTTCGATGAGCATGAACAGGATGACCACCGGGATGGTCGCCAGCAGCGCGGAGGCAAACAGGTACTGCCACTCGATCATGTTGAAGGAACTGAACTGCGTAATGCCTACGGTGATGGGCTTGTTGGTGGGGGTGGAGATGAGCACGGTGGAGATGGTGTACTCGTTCCACGCGTTGATGAATACGAAAATCAGCGTGGTTACGATGCCGGGCGCCGCCATGGGCAGAAGGATGCGGATGAGGGCGCTGACGCTGTTGCACCCGTCGATGCAGGCGGCCTGTTCCATTTCCGAGGAAATCGAAACGAAGGTGCCCCGCAGCAGCCAGATGGCGAACGCCTGATTGAACGCCGCGTTGATGAACATCAGCCCCAGGATGGTATCGTTCAGGCGCAGCGTGTTCATCAGCTGTGTGATGCCCACCAGCAGCACCACCGGCGCGAACATCTGACTCATGATGACAAAGCCCAGGAAGGACTTTTTGCCCCTGAACTGCATGCGCGCCATGGCGTAGGCGGCGGGGATGCCGCACACCAGGGCGATGGCCGTCGCGCCCGTGGACAGCAGGATGGAATTAAGCAGGAAGCGGGGCACGCCTCTGGCGACGATGTCGCTGATGTTGCTCCATACCCAGGTGGTCGGCAGGATGTGCAGGAAGTACATGTCGGTGGTTTCGGCGTTGCTGCGGAAGGCGGTGATCAGCATGACAAAGAACGGATAGAGAATCACCACGCACAGCACGATCACGAACGCATATAGACCGCCGCGCGCCAGCGTGGGCTTGATCTCCCCCTTGCAAAGCAGAATCAGCCCCAGCAGAAAGACAAACAGCACCGGCAGCAGCGCCCATAGCGGCCACAGCGTGGTCATGGTCATGCCATCCAGCAGCGCCTCCAGCTCTCCGGCCGGCGCGGCGCTGTAAAGCAGGCGTTCCAGCGCGGGCACCGCCTGGCCGCTCAGCTCCGCATGCTCGGTCAGATAGAGGGACACCTGCCTGGTGAAGTTGTAGTTGCACGACATGCCAAACAGGGGCACGCACAGCATCGCGGCCAGCCCAAGCCATGCCGCGCAGGTGCGCAGCACGCGCGTGGAACGCGGCAGGTGGCGGTGCTCGCAGGCCAGCTGTCCGCGCAGGCTCAGCGCGCCCAGCACAACGGCCAAAAGCACGCACAGCGCAAATGCGTGCGCCGTGTGCACGCTGCTCAGGGAAAAGCCACCGATGGACGCCAGAAGCTGCCAGATGGTCATGCGCGTGCTTTCCTTGACGTCAAAGGTGACCATGGAGGTGGTTTCGCCCTTGGAATTTACGCGTTCGATGACGGTTTCATGAATCGCCGCGCCCTCAAACGCCGCGGCGGCGGCTTCGGCTTCGGCGCGGGCCTCCAGGTAGCGCTCGTCGCCCACAAAGGTATTGCCCGAACGCTTGGTGAACACCACTGTGGAAAACTCCAGCGCAGGGAGGAATGTCAAAACGACGGCCACAAGCAGCGCCGCGGCGCACAGCCACAGGGCGTGGAGATTGCGTTTTGCGGCGGGAGAACGGGTCATAGCTCATCCTCCTTTCGCATGGTGATCGTCATGTACAGGCCCGCGGCCGCGCACAGAATCAGGAAGCCGATCACGGAAAGCGCCGTTGCCTGCCCTTTTTTCTGGTCATAGAAGGCCAGCATATACAGATAGGTGACCAGCGTATCGGTCTTGTTGGCAGGCGCGCCCTTGGTGATGGTATAGATGATGGGGAAGGAATTGAATACATAGATGATATTGAGCACCGTGCTGACGGTAAGCGACGGCTTGACCAGGGGCACGGTGATGGTGCTCAGCTTCTTCCAGAAGCCCGCGCCGTCCACCGTGGCGGCTTCATAATAGGCGGCGTCAATGGACTGAAGGCCGCTGAGCACGCAGAAGGTGACAAACGGGATGGTGACGAAGATACCCACGCCACATTCCCAGATAAACTCGATTTGATAGGAGGTACGCCAGTTGACGGCGTCCCGAAGAATGCCAAGATTGAGCAGAATATTGTTGAGGTTGCCGTACTCAAATTTGATGATGTAGTTCCAGATGCTGGCCTGGATGACCAGCGCCGCCGCCCAGGGAAACACCAGGATGGAGCGGGCCAGCTTGCGGCCATGGAAGGACTGGTTGAGGACCATGGCGGCAATGAAGCCCAGCAGCGTGCTGATGCCCACCACGGAAACCACCCAGTAGAAGGTGTTGCTCATGACGGTGCCAAAGGCGGGTTCATTGACGGCGGCGCGGAAATTTGCCAGCCCGTTGAAGGCGCCCACCACGCCGGACTTGGACACCTCGCTGAAAGCGATCTTGAACACGATGCCAATGGGAAACACCACAAAGACCGCCATCAGCAGAAGGCTGGGCAGAATCCACAGGTAGGGTTCCCATTTGTGCCGGACCAATATGGAATTCATTGCACTTCCTCCCTGTTGGAGAATCGCTATGGAAAAGGGGCCGGTTTTGCACCGGCCCCTGCGGGAGACTGCTTACTTCGTCAGCTCCGCCTGCAGACCGTCCAGCAGCGTCTTGACGTCGCCGCCGGTGAGCGCGTTCTGCTGCACGTTGATCACGCCGAGCTTCACCTGGTCCCATTCCGCCTTGTGGCTGGGATAGAACTTGGAGGTGTTGAGCACGTCCAGCCAGGATTCAAAGGAGGGGTCCGCCTCGATCAGCGCGCCGACGGCGGAGTTCACCGCGGGCAGGAAGCCTTCCATGCTGACCCAGCCCACGTAGTTGTCGGGATCGTAGAAGAAGGTGAGGAACTTGCCGATGGCCTCGTTGCGGGCGGCCTGATCGGGCGCGCTGTCATCCTTGAAGGCCATGATGCGGTCCATGATGCCCACGCTGGAGCCGGTCGCGCCCTCGTTGTGGGGCAGGCCCGCGGTGGCATAGTTGATGTCGGTGTAGCCCTTGTCGGTCAGGTAGGTGGGCACGGAGTTGGGGGCGATGACCATAGCCAGCTTGCCCGCGCCAAACATATCCTGAAGGTCATAGCGGGTCTGGGTGGCGGGGTTGGGGTTGGTGTAGCCCTTGTCGACCATGCCCAGGACGAACTCGATGGCCTCGACGTTCTCATCGCTGTTGATGGTCCAGTTGTCATCCGCATCCACGAAGCCGCCGTTGTTGCCCCAGGCAAAGTAGGCGAAGTTGGCCTGGCCTTCGTCGGTGGTCATGTCCATGCCGAAGGGGTACACATCGCCGCCGTAGAAGTCCAGAATGGCCTGGCAGGCGTCTTCCAGCTCGGCCCAGGTCTGCGGCACCTCGATGCCCACTTCCTCGAACATGTCCACGTTGTAGAACAGGGCGCGGGCGCTGGCCAGGTCGGGCACGGCGTACACGACGCCGTCAACCACGGAGTTCTGCATGAAGGCGGGGAAGAAGTCGTCGTAGAGCTCCTCCGGGCAGTAGTCCGTCACGGGCATGAGCAGCCCCTCGGAGGCATAGTTGGCAAATACGTCGATGTTGAGGATGTCGGGCGGATTGCTGTTGGAGATGCGGGTGGAAACGACGGTGTACACATCGTTCCAGGAGACGACCTCCAGATTGAGCTTGATGCCGGGGTTGGCCTCTTCAAACTTTTTGACGAAGCTGGTGCCGTCCATGCCGGTGCCGGTGAACCAGTCGCTGGTGTTGGGACCATACTGGCAGATGATCACGTCGAGGGTGATGTCCTCGGCGAGCGCGAAGCTCGAAGCGGAGAGCAACAGCAGGAGCGTCAGGAACAATGCGACGGCTTTCTTCATAACAGTAGTCCTCCTTATTTTGTTTGTTGAGGATACGATTCCTCATAAATTTGTACACATTATACATTAAGTTTTTTGAATTGTAAAGTAATATGTATAAAAAATAAGCAAAAAAAAAGTAGAATGTTATACATTTGATTCTGGAAATGGTGCAGGGACTTGCTTTGACGGCTCTGGGAGCGGCATGACAAAGCGGCCTGCGCGCCGGGGCGCGCAGGCC
>USFL01000200.1 GCA_900553905.1 uncultured Eubacteriales bacterium
GTGGGCACCACCGCCGTGAAAGCTTGCCTTTTCTCCCCCTCGCTGGAACTTCTGGCGTGCAGCGTGCAGGAATATGCCCTGCGCACACAGGGCGAACGCGTGGAGGCCGACGCGGCGCAGTACAAAGCCGCCGCGCGGGCCGGGCTTGCCGACGCGCTGTCCCAGGCGCCCGGCTGTATTCCCGCAGCCGTAAGCATCACCACACAAGGCGAAACGCTCACGCTCGCGGACCGTTCGGGCGAGCCGCTTCGCCCCTTTCTGGTGTGGCTGGACGGCCGCGCCGGGACGCAGGCCGCGGTGCTGGAGAAGATTCTGGGCCGCCAACGCTTCTATGAAACAACGGGCCTGCCACAGCTGAGCGGCGCCACGCCGCTGGCCAAGGCGGCGTGGCTGCTGGAAAACGAGCCGGACCTCATGCGCCGCGCGGAGCGGCTGCTTTTGCTGGAGGATTATCTGCTGGGCCGGCTCACGGGCCGCGCGGTCACCGAGCCCGCGGTGCAGACCTCCACCGGCTGGTATGACATCCGCCATGACCGCTACTGGCCGGAGGCGCTGGAAGCCGCCGGGATTTCCGTGCGGTTGCTGCCTGCATGCGTGCCGTGCGGGGAGAAGGCGGGGCCGCTGCAAAGGGAGGCAGCGGCGTTGCTGGGACTGCCGGAGGGCATCCCCGTGGCGGCGGGGGCCATGGACCAGACCGCTGCCGCGCTGGCCGCGGGGGCGGCGGAACCGGACGCGGTGACGGAAACCACAGGCACCGCGCTGGTGATGGCCGCCTGCGCCGAGCATCCCGCCTTCCCACGGGAGCGCCGCGTGACGGTCTACCGTCACGCGCTGCCGGGCAGGTATCTGTACCTGCCCATCGGCAACACCGCGGGCATGGCGCTTCGCTGGTTCCGGGACGTGTGCTGCCCGGACCTGCCCGCCGGGGGCGAGGGCTATGCCGCGCTGGACCGCGAGGCCGCCGCCGTGCCCCTGGGATGCGAGGGCGTGACGTTTTTGCCCTTCCTGGCGGGCGCGCCCGATCAGGACGAATGTCCCGGCGCGCGGGGGGCGTTCTACGGCGCGCGCCTGTCCACCACGCGGGCGCATCTGGCGCGCAGCGTGATGGAGTCGGCGGCGTTCATGATCCGCGACTTTCTTGCCGACCTGGAGCGGCTGGGCTGCCCGGCGCGGGAGGTGCGCTCGCTGGGCGGCGGCGCGCGCAGCGCCGTCTGGCTGCAAATGAAGGCCGACATCTGCGGCCGCGCCTTCCGCGTGCCCGCCTGCACCGAGGCCGCCGCGCAGGGCGCGGCGCTGCTGGCGGGCTGGGGGAGCGGCCTGATCGCCCACGGAGAGGTTCCCCCGCCGCGCGAGGCGGCGGCCTATGCGCCCGACCCCGCCCTCGCCGCGCGGGCGGAGGCTGCCCATGGCCGCTACCGCCGCCTGTACGCGGCGCTGAAACCGCTGTTTTCCGACGAGGTACTGGACTGAAGGAGGCATCGCAATGCAAGCTCAAAACAAACCCCGCCTCGGCGTGCTGGGGCTGATGCTGGAGGGATACGAGCCGCTGTTTCCGGGCATCACGGCCCGGCAGCACGCCTATGTGGAGGAGGTCGTATCGTCGCTTTCCGACGTGGCGGAGTGCGTCTTTCCCCGCGTGGCGCTGAGCCGCGCCGACATCGAGGCCATCGTGGCCGGGTTCAACGCGCAGGGGCTGGACGGCATCCTGATTCTGCTGCTCACCTATTCGCAGGGGCAGTACCTGGTACACGCCATGCAGCGCAATTCGCTCCCGCTGGCGCTGGCGCTGGTGCAGCCCGACGAAACCGTGGGCGACGACTTTGAGGAACTGGAACTCACCGTCAACCAAGGCATCCACGGCTCGCAGGACAACGCCAACTGCCTTCTGCGCGCGGGCATCCCCTGCACCTTCTTCGCGGGCAGCCGCAAAAACGGGGAGCTCGCCGCCTTCGTCCGGGACTTCGGCGCGGCGGCGCGCACGGTGGAGGCCATGCGGCGCATGCGCATCGGCGTGATCGGCCGCCTGCCCGGCATGGGCGACGTGGTGACCGACGACATGGCGGTCTACCGCGTGCTGGGCCCGGAATTCGTGTACGATTCCATCGGCACGGTGCAGCGCCTGTGCGCCGAAGCTGATGAAAAGGAAATCGCGCGGCAGGTGGCGCTGGACCGGGAGCGCTTCGACGTGGACCCGCGCATGCCGCCGGAGCGGCACGCCGAGTCGGCGCGCATGTACCTGGGCATCCGCGCCTGGCTGGAGGCGGGCGGCTATGCGGGCTACACCCTTCACTTTGACGAGCTGGGCGCGGACGGGCGCTTCATCCACCTGCCCTTCCTGGCCGCGTCCAACCTCATGGCCGAGGGCTACGGCTACGCCGCCGAGGGCGACGCCACCTGCGCCATGCTCATGGCCGCGATGATCCGCCTGTGCGGCCGCGCCAACTTCAGCGAGATGTACATGATGGACCTGGCGCGCGAGGCCATCCTGATGTGCCACGCGGGCGAGGGCAACTGGGCCATGGCCCGCACGGACCGAAAGCCCTTCCTGATGGACCGCGTGTTCGGCGAGGGCGGGCTGGACAACCCGCCGACGCTGATCTTCGCCCAGCGGCCGGGGCCCGCGGCGGTGATGAGCCTTGCGCACCTGGGCGGCGACCGCTTCCGCCTGGTGTACGCGCCGGGCGAGGTGCTGGACAAGGCGGACCTGCGGCGCTGCGACATGCCGTATCTGTTCTTCCGGCCGCAGAGCGGCGTGCGCGCCTGCATGAAGGCATGGCTGGAGCAGGGCGGCACGCATCATGAGGTGATCGTGGAGGGCGTGCCGGAGGAGCGCGTCCGGCTGTGGTGCCGGCTGACGGGCATCGAATTTGTGCGGATATGAGCCGCAAAGGAGGCATGCTGAATGATGGAGAACCTTCGCCTGTCCCTGACCGACCTGCTGGGGGCGGACTACACGCGGGCGGTATGCGAAGCGCGCGCGCTGCTCACGGGCGAAAGCCCGGAGGCGCTGCGCGCCCTGGCCGACGAGAGGATCGACTGGTACCCCGAAGCCTTCGCCCGCCGGCAGGAGGCGCTGATGGAAAAGGTGGGCTGCCGCGTGACGGACGGCTTTGCAGGCGACGAGGCGGGCGCGCCCACGGATTCCTATCGGGCGGCGCAGCACAGCGGGGCCGCGCCGCTGTCGGCGCTGGGGGCCTTCCGTGTGGGCGAGGACGGCCGCCTGTACTTCACCGGCAAGAGCGAGCACTACCAGATTCCGCTGGGCCATGACTTTCCCGGCTACGCGCTGGTGGGCCGCGCCCGCGCGCTGGGCGTGCCCAACGCCACGCACAACAACACCCGCGGCTTCATCACCCGCACGCTGGAGCGCCGCCTGATCGCCGCGGCCAACGGCCTGCGCCCTGACGATCCCGCGCTGGAGGGCGTGATCGCCTCGCGGGAACCGGGCGTGCTCAGCCGGGTCATCAACCTGGAGACGGGGTCGCTTGCGGTGGAGGCGGCGCTGAAGATGATGCTGGCGCGCTTTTACAGCCTCGACGGCTCGCCTGCGCCTTACGCTGGGCGCATCCCCGTGTTTCTGGTCATGGCGGACCAGGCCGGAGGGCTCGCGGGCAACTACCACGGCACCACCGTCGTGGCCCAGACCCTGCGCGGCCTGTGGCCCGAATGGACCCAAAAGGCAGAGGACGCGGGCATCTACCGCGTGGTTTCCGTGCCCATCAACGACGCGGAGGGCTTCCGGCAGGCCATCGAGGCGTGGAACACCCCGCCCTACAAGACCGCGGGCTTCTGCCACGAGATCATCATGATGAATTACGGGGCCATCCGGCTGGAGGAAGCGTATCTTCAGGCCGCCTACCGCCTCTGCCGCGGGAGCGACACGCCGGTGCTATGCGACGAGATCCAGTCCTGCGCGTGGTACGAGGGGCTGTTCCTGTTCCGGCAGTACGGCCTTGCGCCGGACTTCGTCTCCGTGGGCAAGGGTTTCCCCGGCGGCGTGTACCCCGCCAGCCGCCTGCTGCTGAGCGGCGCGTTTGACGCGCTGAGCCAGTTCGGCGCGCTGGTCACCAACGGCCAGGAGGAGCTGGCCAGCCTGG
>USFL01000201.1 GCA_900553905.1 uncultured Eubacteriales bacterium
CTTTTATTCTGGTGCGCTTCAAAAGCGGTCTGCCCGGGCAGTTTACCGTCAGCAAGGCGGCCAATGGCCACAAAAACGACCTGCGCCTCAATCTATGGTGCGAGGGCTACGGCATGGAATGGCGTCAGGAGCAGCCTGACCGGCTTGTTTTGGGAAAGAAGGAAACCGGTTACGAAACCATCTATATGAATCCTCGCACCTGCCAGGAGGAGGTGCGCCCCTATGTGACAACCCCCATGGGACATGTGATGGGCTGGCCGGATGCGCTCAGAAATTCCGTAGCCGCCTTCTACCGATCGATTCTGGATGGCAGCTACCTGACGCAGAGCATGCCCTGCGCCAGCTTCCGGGACGGTTTCCTGGGGATGGCGTTTATCGAGGCGTGCGTGCGTTCCAGCCACGAGCGCCGCTGGGTGGAGGTGGAGCAGCTGTGAATGTGCTGGTATGGTATGAAAACAGGCCGCTTCCAGAAGCGGTGCAGGCGGAGGCTCGCATTTATCCGCGGGGAATTCACGGAGCGCTGGCGGATCTGTTTGACGCCCAAGACGACATGTGCGTGCGCACCGCCGTGATGCAGGACCCGCAGCAGGGTTTTTCCGACGAAAACCTTGCCTGGGCAGATGTGCTGGTATACTTTGGCCATAAGCACTGGCGAGAGGTGGCCGACGACCGCGTGGACCTTATTCAGCGGCGTGTGCTGGAAGGCATGGGGCTGATTCTTCTGCACTCTTCCCATGCCAGCAAAATTTTTTCCCGCCTGATGGGCACACGCACGCAATGCCTGCGCTGGCGCGAGAATGACGAATGGCAGCGCGTCTGGCTGGTCATGCCGGCCCATCCCATCGCCGCAGGGCTGAACAGCGAGTATTTTACGATTGCGCAGGACGAAACCTACGGTGAATACTTTGAAATTCCACAACCTGACGAGCAGGTATTCCTGACGACGTCCCAGGGCGGAGAAGTGCTTAGAAGCGGCTGCTGCTGGTACCGCGGCCAGGGGCGGATCTTTTATTTTTCATCAGGGCACGAAACCTATCCCGTGTACTATCAGCCCGAGGTAAGGCAGGTCCTGCTCAATGCCGTCCGCTGGGCTGCTTCGGGTCCCAAAAGACCGGCCTGGCCGGACTGGGCCCGGGAAAGTGCCCCGCTTGAAGAATAGCGTATGTTTGGGCCGCAACAACAAAGAGGTTCGAAGGGCGCAAGCCCCTCGAACTTTCTTTGTATCCCCGGACTTGTTATGCGATTGGGAAAGTTTGCGCCCCGGGATCCGGGTTTTGCTTCGGCAAGGGCCGGAAAAAACCGCCATAGGCGGACGAAGCCGGCCGATACGCGCATGTGGCGCGGCCTTGTCCCCTTTCAGTGCTTCTGACCAGAATATAAAAGCTTCGGCCATCAAACCCTAGCGGATAAGACGGAAAGAACACCGGACTGGCTGTCCGGTGCTCCTGTCCGAACTTATTGTAATAGGCACGTGCTTTCCCAAAAAATAGGTCCTGCCATTGCACGGTTGGGGCTGTTATCCTGTGGTTTTTATGCCGGCCTTTCCACGGCCTTTGGTTCCAGTGTCAGTTCTTCCTCGGAATAGATCAGCGGAACCGTAATGCGCACTTTCGTGCCTTGACCCACGGTGCTGTCAATCTCGAAACGCATTTTATCCCCGTAGATCAGCGCCAGACGGTCGCGCACGTTGCGTACGCCAACGCCGGAGGAAGGATGCGGCTTGGTTTCAGGCGTGCCTTGAGCTTCTCCGTCAAGAATTTTCTGCACCATCTCCGGGGGCATGCCGGCACCGTTATCCTCAACGATCAGGCAAAGATCGCCGTCCGGGGTCTTTCTTACGGTCAAGGCCACAACGGAATGCTCCGAGCGTACGCCATAGACCAGTGCATTTTCCAGCACGGGCTGAAGGATCATCGTGGGAATGAGCGCCTCTTCCGTGCCGGGCTCCATCGAAAACGGTGTTGAGAGGATATTGCCATAAATATATCCATAAATATGCGCATACTGGCTCAGACTGTCTATTTCGCATCGGACGGGAATAAAGCGCTTTTCCATATTGCGCGTGTTTTGACGCAGAAACATGGAAATGTAGCGCACGACCTTGCAAATCTCTTCGCTTCCGTTCAACTTGCCCATGGCGTTGACGACTTCCAATGCGTTGTAGATAAAATGCGGGCTAATCTGAGACTGAAGCGAGCGGTATTTGTATTCCAGCGCCGCATATTCCGCGCGGTTGCGGTTGTTCTCCTCCTGCACAACCTGCTTCATCAGCTCGCGCATTCTTCCGATCATGGTATTGAAATGTGCGGACATCTGGCCGGTTTCGTCGCTGCTGCAAATGGGGACGGTCAGGTCGAGATTGCCGGCGGTCACTTCATCCATGCTGCTCACAAGCAAACTCATCTGGCGGGTCATTCTGCGGGTAACAATGATTACGGCGGCAGAGCTGAGCGTCAAAGCTGCAAAGGACACCACCACCCCTGTGCGCACGACGGAATAATTGATGTTGTTAAGCGCGGATCTTGGCATCATGCCCACAGCGGTCCATCCGTCATTTTCCTGAACAGAAAGATCATACGTTTCTGCCAGGCGCAGTTCCTGAGCGCCTGTATGCATAGCTTGCACCGCCGCCTCCAGCATGCCGTCGGCCACCGTTCCCCCTACGGAAATCGCTTCCCCCGCATCGTTGAGAAACGCCACGGCACAATTCATGGCCTGTACATGGTTGCCAAGGGAAACAAACAGCTCTTCGCGCACGCGCACAATTGCCTTGCCTACAAATTGAAAGGGTTCCAGGTTATAGACGTCCCGTATGAGGTAGATGGTACCGTCGTCCGTTCGGGTCCAGCGGGCGTTTCCATAGGTCTTTTCGCCATATTCACCGGCCAGCAGCGCCGAAGCCGCCTCCACAAACCCGTCTGCAAAAGTAACGGTACTGGAAAACGAAACGCCGTTGCACAGTTTCACGTAGATCCGTTCATACCCGCAGGTCGGCGAAATCGTCTGATTCAGCGCTCCAACCAGCCCGCGCACCTTCTCCGAATAGCCAATTTCTCCAGGGGACATGTCGCGCAGCATATACATATGGTTGGGCACCATCTTGCCAATCAACTGGTTGATAAGCTGGCGCTGAATGGCTTCCGTTTCGCTCTGGAAATTTCGCAGGCTCTGCTCGGTCAGCAACTCCAGATTGGACCGCATAAGCCCTGAGGTCATCTGCGCTGTTTCATAGGTGAGCAAACCCGTAACAATGGTTACAGCCAGCAGAATGGTCAGTCCGGATGCAAGCAGGAGTTTTGTGCGGAAAGACATTCCGTTCAGCGGTCGTTTCATAGAGTCACCCTGCGGTTGCGGTATTCAGTAGGCGTCATGTGCTCAGAGCGCTTAAAAGCATTATAGAAGGAGATGTAGTTTCCATATCCCACAGCCCTGGCAACCTCTTCCACCAGCATGCGCGGATCTGCCAGCAGGTTGCGCGCTACCGCCATTTTGGCATTGAGCACATGTTCATGGAAGGTTATGCCGGTTTCCTTACGGATCAGGGCGGAAAGGTAATTGCCGCTGACGCTCAGCTTTTCCGCCACCCGCATCATGCTGCGGCGCATCAGCACCGTGAACAGCACCGGCACCCCGTGGTCGCGGATGTAGACCTGGGGCTCGGTGAACGGCACCACAAACAGCTTGAACGGCCCGGTCCAGGGCATCAGCTTATAGGCCAGATCCACCACTTTGTGTCTGGCCCGCTCGCTGGTGTAGGGGGGAGAGGCGAAATGGACGGCGGTGAGCTCGATGCCCCTCTTGGCCATCATATAAGCCGCCACCGGGGAATCGATGCCGCCGGAAATCAGCAGAGCGGTGGCATGATTTTTCTTCGCATACTCAAAATAACCGTGATCCAGCGGCAGTTCAGAGTTGAGCACATCCCAGGATAGAATGATCTTGTTGGCCACCGGAGCGGTATAGCTCTGATCCTGGAACTTAAGAGCGGCGCCTTTATGAAACTGCAGAATAAAATGAGGAGCGTAGCGCTCGGAATTTTCCCGCAAAAACTGCCGCACCGGCAGCGCCTTGCCGTTGGAATACACAGA
>USFL01000202.1 GCA_900553905.1 uncultured Eubacteriales bacterium
ATCACAACTGGCCCTGGAAGCTGCTGGCGCTGTTTCTGGCGCTGTGCCTGTGGGCGGGGCTGATCACGCAGGACCCCACCCTCACGCGCGAGCGCGTGTTTGGCGACGTGACCATCAGCGTAACGGGCGCCGATACGCTCCGCCGCAACAGCGGTCTGATCGTGCTTTCCGGCCTGGAGGATGAAAACCTCACCGCCCGCATGCGTGTGGATGTGCCCCAGCGGGAATACAACACCGTGACCGCCTCCAACTATAACCCGCGCGTGGATCTTACGCGCATCACCGAGGCGGGCGAGCAGACGCTTCGCATCATAACCACCTCCACCTCCACCTATGGCACCGTGCGCAGCATTTCGCCGGAAACCGTCACCGTGGTGGTTGATCAGTACGTAACCAACTACCGCGTGCCCGTATCCGTCAACATCATCGGCGAATACCCGGAGGGCTTTTACGGCACGCCGATTTCGCTGGACCCGTCGGCCGTCACCCTCAGCGGGCCCAAAAGCCTGGTGGATGAAATCGTGCGTGTCTACGTGGACTTTGACGTGTCGCGCCTGGCCGCGAAGGCCGGCACCGTGCGCACGGCGCTGCCCATGCGCTTTGTCAACGCCGACGGCGACGAGATCGAGAGCGACCTGCTGGAAGTCACCAGCGCGGATGTGGTGCTGCGTACCATCACGGTCGAGCAGGACCTCTATCCCACCCGCACGGTCAGCCTCTCCGGCATCGGGTTGACGGAAGGCGAGCCTGCCGAAGGCTACCGCGTGGCAAGCGTCAGCGTCACGCCCGCCTCCGTGCTCGTCGCCGCGCCCCAGACCACGCTGGATCTGCTGGACGAGCTCGCCATCTCCGACCCGGTGGATATCACCGGCCGCACCGAAACCTTCTCCGTGGAGGTCGAGCCGCAATGGCCCTCCGACGCGGTGTACCTTAGTGCCGAAGCCGTGACCCTCACCGTGGAAATCGAGCCGGTAATGGTGTCGCGTACCTTTGAGAGCGTCAAGCTGTTCTCCCGCGGCGCAGCCAGCGACGTCTCGGTCAGCCTCAACACCAAGACCCTCGGCATCGTGGTCAGGGGACCGCAGCTGATCATGGACGGCCTTCGCGCGGCCAGCGTAGTGGCCTATGTGGACGTGGCGGGCCTGGAGCCCGGCACCTATGAGCTGCCTGTGGAGCTGCATGTGGAGGATACCGACATGACCGGCATGACCTTCACCGCCACGCCCTCCACCGTTCTGGTCACGGTGCAATAGCTCAGGAAAGGAGCCGGTGAATGAACGGCTTTGCCAATGCGATTTTGACCTTGCTGCTCAGCTGGATGCGCGTGCTGGTCAACGACCTGTGGCGCCTTTTGTCCAGTGAGGACGCGGGTATTTTCTACCGTTTTCTGGCGGCTAACTGGAAACTTGTCGTCCTGATTCTCTGCGCCGGCGGCTTTGTGATCGACCGCATCGTGTATCTGATCCGCTGGCGGCCGTATTACGTATGGTCGTCGAAGCTGGGCCGTCTCAGGCGCAGGCGCGCCGGGCGGCATGGAGGCATGGAGGCGTCGGAGGCGGAAGCGGCCTACCCCGCGCAGGAGCCGCCCGTCCCGGACGGTCCTGATCCCTATGCGCCAGAAGCCTTCGGGGAAACGTATGTCCCGGACTTCGACGTCACGCGGGCCT
This sequence comes from uncultured Eubacteriales bacterium, assembly GCA_900553905.1. Lineage (GTDB taxonomy): Bacteria > Bacillota > Clostridia > Christensenellales > Aristaeellaceae > Limiplasma > Limiplasma pullistercoris. The sequence goes on from USFL01000202.1 coordinate 1,668, forward strand.
ACGCTCCCGCGGCGGATTTCGCGCCCAGCTCTCAGTCGCCCGGCATGGATCAGGCCACCGTGCAATACGCACCGCTGGAGCAGGACCCATTCTATACGCCCTATACCCAGCCCTACCAGCCGCCCCAGGATCTGGACCCCGTCTTTGACGAGGCGGAGGACCGCTGGGAGGAGGGGGACGCGCTGGTTCGTCCCCTGTGGGACAACCCTGCCGAGGGCATGGATTCGTCCTTTGGCGCGCCTCGTCCCGAACCCATCCAGTCCATCCGCGATATGCAGGCGGGCTTTGCCCCGCCCAAGCCGCCGGAGGAGCTGTACGCGCCGCCTGCCGCGCCTGTCCCGCCGCCCGCCGTGGAGAGTACGCCGGTGCATCCGGGGCTGGATGCGGAGGCGTTCCGCGAGCGCCTGGGCCTGACGCAGGCGCCTCCCCTCTCCCCCACGGGAGAGGAGGAAGCCCCGGATGGGCAGGAGGCGCGGCTCGTCATGCAACCGCCGGTGTTCCGCCCCTTCACCATGCGCGAGGGCGCGCAGACGTCCACGTCGAGCGGCAGCGCGCTCAAGCGGCTGGCCAAAAAGGCGCGCGATCTGGTGGGCGTGGATGACGAGGAGCATCGTCCCACCATTCACGACCTACAGCCGACCGTGGATGTGACGCAGGCGTTTCACGAGCCCGTCTATCCCCAGCCCAGAGATCAGCAAGGCGGTGAGAAATAATGCTGCCCATTGACAAACGCTATACCGTGCTGGTGGGTAACTACGGCAGCGGCAAAACCGAGCTGGCTATCGCCATTGCGCGCATGCAGCGCGCGCAGACGCCGCAGGGGCGCGTCGCGCTGGTGGATCTGGATATCGTCAACCCCTATTTTCGCAGTGCCGAGCAGCACGCGTTGCTGGAAGCGGAGGGCATCGAGGTGTTCATGCCCTCCTTTGCCATGTCCACGGTGGATATTCCCGCCCTGCCCGCGCAGATACAGGCGGTGTTCGAGCAGCCCTATGCGCATGTGGTGATCGACGTAGGTGGCGACGATACCGGAGCCACCGCTCTGGGCCGCTATGCGCCCTATACTCATGCCCTGCGCAATGAGATGAATGTGCTCTATGTGGTCAACCCCTGCCGTCCTTTCAGCTCGTCGGTGGAGGATATCATCGGGCTGTACCGCCTGATTGAGCGGCAGGCACGCCTTAGGCCCGACCATCTGGTCAACAATGCCAATTTGCAGGAGCATACCACTCCGGAGGTGCTACTAGCCGGTCAGGCGTTGCTTATGCAGGCTGCCGCGCAGCTGGACCGCCCCGTGAGCATGATCGCCGGGCGCCCACATCTCAGGGATGCCCTGCCCGACGCGCTCAAGCCCCTGTTTTTCGCCTTTGAGCCCCTCATGAAGCCGGAATGGCTGGTGGACAGCGAATGAGCCCTGCGCTGCCGCCCGCCTTTGTGTCCCGCATGCGCGCGCAGCTGGGAGAAGAGGCGGACGCCTACTTCGCCGCAATGGAGATGCCCTGTCTGCGCGGCCTGCGCCTGAACCCGCAAAAGCCCGTGTCCGATGCGGCGCTGGAAGCCGTGGGCGGCGTGGAGGAACCGGTGCCGTGGTACCCTGCGCTGGGGCGCTATCTGCGTAACGACAGCCCTGCCGGGGCCGACCCGCTGCATGAAGCGGGCGCGTATTATCTTCAGGAACCCAGCGCCATGGCTCCGGTGAGCGTGCTTTCGCCCCGGCCCGGCGAATGCGTTTTGGACCTGTGCGCCGCACCCGGCGGCAAGAGCACGCAGATCGCCGCGGCGCTGGCGGGCGAAGGGCTGCTGGTATCCAACGAACCGGTGCCTTCCCGTGCAAAAATCCTGAGCCGCAACATCGAGCGGCTGGGCGTACCCAACGCGCTGGTGGTGAGCGCCCAGCCGGAGGCGCTGGCCGCGCGCTGGGGCGTCCTGTTTGACGCCGTGCTGGTAGACGCCCCCTGCAGCGGCGAGGGCATGTTCCGCCGCCACCCCGAAACCCGCGCCGAATGGACCCCCGCCGCGCCCGCGGGCTGCGCCGAGCGCCAGAGGCGCATCCTCGGCTACGCGGCCGCGATGCTGCGTCCCGGCGGAAGGCTCGTGTACAGCACCTGCACCCTCTCCCCCGAAGAAAACGAGGAAACCGTGCGCTGGTTTTTGCGGGAGCATCCCGACTTTTCGTCATGCCCCTTTTCCCTGCCGGGCGATGACGGCGCATTGGACGCTCCGGAGGGCATGCTGCGCCTCTATCCCCACCGCGTGCGCGGAGAGGGACATTTTATGGCCTGCCTGCGCCGCGCCGGGGATGCGCCCCCGGTGGACCTGCTTCGTCCGGCGGCGGAGCGGCTCTCGCCGCCCGCGCCCGCTGTGCGCGCCGCTTACGAAGCCTTTGCCGGGCGTCTGCGCAGCCTGCCGCC
>USFL01000203.1 GCA_900553905.1 uncultured Eubacteriales bacterium
ATTCTGGGCAACTGCACCATGGCCCTCGTGGTGATGGCGGTGCTGTTGACGGCGGCGATTTTGATCTTCGGCCGCCAGGCGCTGCTGGTGTTTGGCGCTGATCAGGAAACCATCGGCTACGCGTGGGATTACCTCTCCATCTACGCGCTGGGCACCATCGCCGTGCAGGTGGCGCTGGGCCTCAACGCCTTTATCACCGCGCAGGGCTTTTCGCGCACCAGCATGCTCACGGTGCTCATCGGCGCGGTGCTCAACATCATTCTGGACCCGGTGTTTATCTTCGCCCTGAACATGGGCGTGCGCGGCGCGGCGCTGGCCACCATCCTCTCGCAGGCAGTGTCGGCGGTGTGGGTAGTGCGCTTCCTCACCGGAAAAAAGACGCATCTGCGCATTCGGGTTCCCTATCTGCGCATCTCCGCCAAGGTCTACCTCCCCTGCGTGGCGCTGGGGCTGTCGCCGTTCATCATGCAGTTCACCGAAAGCGTGCTCTACGTCTGCTTTAACTCCTCGCTGCTGCGCTATGGCGGCAACCTGGCCGTGGGCGCCATGACCATCTTGAGCAGCGTGATGCAGTTTTCCCTCCTGCCCCTTCAGGGCCTTACCCAGGGGGCGCAGCCTATCGTCAGCTTCAACTACGGCGCGGGCAACAAGGAACGCGTACGCGCCTGCTTCCGCATGCTGATCGTAGCGTGCACGGTATATTCGGCGGCGCTTTGGGCGCTGGCCATGCTGGCCCCACAGCTGTTCGCCGCCATCTTCACCACGGACCCCGCCCTGCGGGATATGACGGTGCATGCGCTCCGCATCTACATGGGGGCCACCGGCCTGTTTGGCATCCAGATGGGCTGCCAGCAGACCTTCGTCGCCATGGGCAACGCCAAAACGTCGGTGTTTCTGGCGCTTCTGCGCAAGGTGTTTTTGCTGATTCCGCTCATCTTTATCCTGCCCTGCTTCTTGCCCAACAAGGTGGACGCGGTGTTTTTGGCGGAACCGATCTCGGACTTTATCGCCGTGTGCGTGACAGGTACGATGTTCTACCGTTCCTTTACGCGCTACCTGAAGGAAGGCCCCAAAAGCGCGCAGGACATTACAGAATCGTCCGCCACGCGTCCGTGAGTCGATCCAGGCTCCAGGCGGCGTTGGCCGCGCTGGTGGAGGGAAGCGCCTTCACCGGCAGGTTGCAGGCCGCGTCAAGATAGCGCATATACAGGGCGTAGGCCCGCTGCCCGTTGCAAAAGATGCGCTCGACTCCGCCGCGCGCAAGCAGCGCGGGCAAGTCGTTGGGCACGGCCCGGCGGATGCTGGCGTCGCTGCTGCCCGTGATATCGCAGGCGGCCAACACATCCCAGAGGGCCACGCCATGGCTTAGTATGTAGGCTCGCCGTCCATCCGGCTCCGGCGGGACGGGCTGGTCAAAGAGCCGCTCCATCACGCGCCAGAAGCGGTTTTGCGGATGTCCGTAATAGAACCCCACCTCGCGCGAGCGCACGGAGGGAAACGACCCCAACACCAGCACGCGGCACTGCGCGTCCCACACGGGGGCAAAGGGGTGAACGGCATGCTCGCGCACCATGAAAAAACACCGCCTTTTTGAAAATAGTGGTTTATTCCCCGCCGGGGGCGGGTATCATACTAGTGCAAATACCTAAGCAAAGGAGGCTTACCAATGTCCGTAACCAAGCTGAACGCCCAGAGTTTCGACCAGGAGGTCCTTCATAGCGATAAACCCGTGCTGGTGGATTTTTACGCCGACTGGTGCGGCCCGTGCAAGATGCTATCGCCCGTGGTGGATGAAATCGCCGGGGAAAGCGACGCCTACCGCGTGTGCAAGATCAACGTGGACGACGCCCCGGAGATCGCCGCGCGCTACCGCGTGATGAGCATTCCCACCCTGATCGTTTTCCGCAGCGGAGACGCCGCGGCCCGTACCGTGGGCGTGCAGAGCAAGCAGACCATTTTGAACATGCTGAAATAAGATAACACAAAAACCGCGCGGCTGGAACCCCTTCCGTTCCGGCCGCGCGGTTTTTTGTTTGCGCGTTGCTTATTCGTGTCCCTGCTTCATCTCTGCCAGGCACTTGTCGCATACCAGCTTGCCCTTGAAGAGCGTGACGTTGCGCGCGTCGTTGCAGAAAATGCAGCCGGGCTGGTATTTCTTGAGGATAATTTCGTCGCCTTCGGTGAAAATCTCAAGCGTGTCCTTGATGGCGATGTCCATGGTCTTTCTAAGCTCGATCGGGATCACAATGCGACCCAGATTATCCAATTTACGCACCACGCCGGTCGATTTCATGCTCCAAGCCCTCCACTTCTCAAAAAGCAGACAAATTTCCATGCAGGACCAAATCCCACCGGATAACATAAAAATACAACGTAGGGAATAATCTGTCAATGGTCCATTTGGCACGAGAATGGACCATATACATAAAATCAGGTGTAAAAATAAAATTGTTTCAAAAATTGCACATTAAATTTAGTGTATATTCAGGGAGGTGAGGTATTTTGGCACTGCAATGGCTTTGGCTTGGGATGACGGGAGGTTCCTTGCTGTACGCCGCGATGTGCGGACGCGGACAGGACATGCTGGCCGCCGCGCTGGGAGGCACGGCGGACGCAATCAGCCTGACGGTTACGCTGGGGGCAGGGTATCTGCTGTTTTGCGGCTGGATGAAGATTCTTCAGGCATTGGGGGCGCCCGGGGCGCTGGAGCGGCTGCTGCGGCCTGCCCTGCGCGCGCTTATGCCCGGCGTGCAGGGAAAGGCGGCGCGTCAGGCCGTGTGCATGAACCTGTCGATGAATATGCTGGGTCTTGGAAACGCGGCCACGCCGCAGGGCATGGAGGCTATGCGCCTGATGGAGGAGGAGCGCAAAAAAGCGCCCTGCGTTGCGCATGATATGTACATGCTGCTGATTCTCAACGCCACCAGCATCCAGCTGCTCCCCACCACGGTGCTGGCGCTGCGGGCAGCGGCTGGATCGGCGGATGCGGGCGCCATCGTGCTGCCCAGCCTGGTATGCACGGCCGTATCCACGGCGGTGGGCGCGGTGCTGGGCATGCTGTGCCGCCGCAGGGGGGCGCGGCATGCTTAGCGGACTGATCGTGCCGGGCGCGCTGCTGATTACGCTGCTTACCGCGGCGTGCCGGCGGATGCCGGCCTATGATCTGTTTGTGGATGGGGCGCGCGAGGGGATCGGGGTGGCGGTGCGGGTGCTGCCCAACCTGGCGGCCATGCTGGTGGCGATTGGGCTGATGCAGGCGTCCGGACTGATGGATGCGCTGTGCCGTCTGGCGGCTCCGGCGTTTGAGTGGCTGGGCCTGCCGGGCGAGGTGGCGCCGCTGGTGCTGCTTCGGCCCATGAGCGGGTCGGCCTCGCTGGCCATGGTGGAAAAGCTGCTCGCCAAGTACGGCGCGGACAGCCGCGTGGGCCTGATTGCCAGCACCGTCATGGGCTCCAGCGAAACCATCTTTTACACCGTGTGCGTGTACATGAGCGCCATCGACCGCAAGTCCACCGGCTACGCCGTGCCCTGCTCGCTCGTGGGCGCGCTGGCAGGAACCGTGCTTGCGGGCGCGCTTTTTCGTTGACAAGCGCAAAAAATCGGGTATAATAGGGGCGAAAAGCGCATACAGGCGATGAGCGGGAGAGTACCGCCCCACGTCCAGCCAAAGAGAGCCGCAGCAGGTGAAAAGCGGCGCGGACGCGGCGGGAACATGGCCCGGGAGCCTCTCCGTCCGACAGGTAGGGCGGGGCGGTCGGCACCGTTACAGGCCTGCGATCATCGAGGATCGTAAGCGATAAACCAAGGGTGGTACCGCGGGTCAAGCCCGCCCCTTTTCTGACGGGGCGCGGCTTTTTTGATTCATCGAGGAGGGGGAAGCGCACATGCCCAACAAGGAGACCTTCTACATCACGACGCCCATCTATTATCCCAGCGACAACCTGCACATCGGTCACGCCTATACCACCGTCGCGGCCGATACGATGGCGCGTTTCAAAAAGCAGGAGGGTTACGATACCTTCTTCCTGACCGGCACCGACGAGCATGGCCAGAAGATCGAGCGCAAGGCC
>USFL01000204.1 GCA_900553905.1 uncultured Eubacteriales bacterium
TCTGGTTCATATCGCCCATCATGATGCCCAAAAGCACGGTCATGATCTTGGTGGTGGAGGCGGGATACATGGTGGTATCCGCATTCTTCTCAAAAATCACCTCTCCGGAGGATGCCTCAATGAGGATGGCGGACTTGGCATAGAGCTGGTCCTCGTAGAGGTCCTCCGGGTGCTCCGGGTCATAGGGTTCCACATCACTGGGGAGCTCCGGCTCAATATAGTAGATAACGTTTTCCTCTTCGGCGGCAGCATGGAGCGGAAACGCCACAGGGCACAGCGCAATCAACACTGATAGCAGCAGGCAGAAAAGCGCGCCCATCCGGCGGCTGTGCATAGGCGGTTCCCTCCTTCCGTGCGGGCAAGGCATGCATGGCCATACCACAACAGTTTATTATACCACCAAAGCAGGGAAATGCACAAGCCGGGGCCCCTTTTTTACACCAGGGTCCCTCTTTTACGCCTGTGCGCAAGTCACTCCATCCCATCCGGACGTCAAGCGCCCCGACGGATACGTACCGCCGGGGCGCTCGACGCTGTCAGTTCTGGCATTCCATCCAGCGCAACACTTCCTCCGTAGTCAAAAATCCGGACCGATTCAACCGTCCCATCAGAAAAAGGCATTCAGCATCACGGGTGAGACGGTTCACATGCTCTTCACTGGTCAAAGTGGCCAGCATTCCCTGCCGCTTCAAAAGTGGTTCCGCCAGGGGTTCCAGGCTTCCATAAGGATAGGCAAAGGCTGGCTGAAGCTCCACACCGGCCGCCTCACATAAGTCTGCCATCCTTTGCAGATCCTCCAGCACCACCCGCTCATATTCCGCCTCACTTTCGCAGGACAGACGCGCCAGACCGGACCGTCTGCAATAGACGTGCAGATCCGCTGAATGGCTGATCAGCTCCACAAGCCCGCAATTCACCGCCTGCTTCAGTTCCGTCCAGCTCATAAATGAAGAGCATGTTTCATGGCTTGCTTCCTCCGCCTCGCGCCCAATGACCGATACGACCGCAGGTGCCCGATGCCTTTGCAGCAATGGGAGCGCCCCTGTAAAAAAACTGTGGTATCCGTCGTCAAAAACCAACAATACCGGCTTTTCGGGCAAGGCTCCTCCGTCAAGCACATAGCGCAGCACCGACGAAAGCGATACCGCTGTGAAACCGTGCTCCTCAAAAGCAATCAGGTCCTGTTCCAGCTGTTCCAGGGACAGGGTGTAGTCATCCTGCTCCAGAGGGTTGGAGGTGAGATCATGGTACATCACAATGGGCAGGCGCAGCTCCTCCTGTGCGCAGGCCGCCGTACCGCCCGCCGTGAACAGAAGCACCGCCAGCGCCGCCACAGCGATTGTCAAAAACAGCATCATTCCGCAAAAGCCTTTTACTTGTTTTCCACAAACAGTCAGCCGTTACGTTTTCCAGTTCAGCCGGCAGCCCAGCAACGCGCGGGCGTATCCGTCCAGCGAGCAAAGCGACTGCACCGGCTGAAACAGCACGGCGAAGCAGAGCAGTCCCGCCATACTGTTCTTCACGTGTACGCCAGCAACGCGGCGTTGAAAGATATACACGCTGGCCATGCCAACCGCCAGGGCCGGCAGCGTCAAAAGCGTCGCGCAGCCCACCAGCCAGGGCATGCCCAGCAGCGCCAGCGCTGCGCCTGCCAGGAAACCAAACACATACGCGAGATCAAGATAAAGGATCGAAAGGTTCAGCGCCTCAAAGTAGCCGCCATACAAGGTGGGCTGCTGCCAGGGTTTTACCGCATGCAGCCCTTCGAACATCCCCTTGGCCCAGCGTGCTCGCTGACGCCAGAGGCCCCGCAGGGTGCGGGGCACAGTGGTAAAACCCACCGCGCGCGGCTCATAGAGAGAGACTCAGCCCAAGGCCAGCAGCCGGTAGGTGAGCACGATGTCTTCTCCGGCTCCCTGCGTCCATCCGCCAATTTGCTTCACCGCGCACGTCTCGTAGGCGCTAAAGGCGCCCTGTGCTACCAAAGTAGCGCCATAGCTGCCCTGGTAGCGTTTTACGGCGGCGATGCTGATCAGATAATCATATATCTGCATTCTTTGCACCCAGCGGTTCGTGCCGGCGACCAGCAGGTTGCCCGCCACGCAGGCAGCCCCGCTGCTTTCTCTTCTGGCTAAAATCGTAGCCAGCGCATTTTTCTCAAGTAGCGTATCGGCATCCACGGTCACGAAAGCGTCTGTGCGTATGTGCGCAAGTCCCTCGTTCAGGGCGTTCGCCTTACCCGGGGTAACGCACGATATCAGGCGGATAGAACGGTCCGGACGTGTGAACGTCTGTTTCGCCCGCTCAATCTCCTGCCGGGTATGGTCGTCAGAGCCGTTATCCACGCAAAGTATTTCAATAGGGGCTGCGTAATGCTGCGCCGCCACGGCTTCTATGGTGCGATAAATGGTCTCTTCCTCGTTTCGGGCGCATATGAGTACGCTGACAGGGACCGCATTTTCCTGTGATACGGGCAAGGGCCTCGCATTCATCAGATTAGAGAAAAACATGGCACTCGTCAGATAGCCCGGAAGGAGCGCGATTCCCATGACCGCCCATATGGCGTAGCACCATGGCAATCTCTGTGACGCTTCCCGGACCCAGCATCCAGCAATGACGGAGGATAGCAGCAGCCATGCCAGCGCGCCCGCTGTGCTGATGACAAACGTTCGCCGCTTCATAACAACCCTCCCAGGCATCCTATGGCTGTAGGCCGCCATGCGTTCAAAAGTTTTCTCGCGCGGACACCGGAGGAGCAAATCATGCCGCAATGGCATAGGATGTCTGGGGCGCATTCCCCGGAAGGAGGTAACACGCATGGGTGTTACAAATTCGAACAAGGTTATCAGCACGGACCGCATCGCCTGCAACGGCTCTTTTCGCGTGACGCTGGCGCTGACGGCCGCTCCCGATATTCTGACCAATCCCACGGACATCGTGCTGGCGTTGGACCGCTCCGGCAGCATGGCCGGCGAGCCGCTGGCAAATGTCAAGCTGGGCGCGAAAACGTTTATCGACATCATTGAAAAGGCCACCGGCGGGTCCGGGCAGATCGGCTCGGGCAGCCGCATCGGCGTGGTGAGCTTTGCCAGCGCCGCCACGGACGACACGCAGCTCATCACCTCCGTCGATGCGCTCAAGGCCGCCGTGGACGCGCTTTCGTCCGGCGGAAGCACGAATCATGCCGACGCCTTTGAAAAGGCCATGCAGCTGTTCGACCCCATGTCGGGCAACGCCAGAGTGATCGTAATGTTCACCGACGGCAACACCACAGCCGGCGCGCCGCCCGCTCCGGTGGCCGCCGCGGCCCGCGCGCAGGGCATCATCATCTATTGCATCGGGCTGATCGGCTCGGACGGGCTGGATGTGAACGCCCTGAACGAATGGGCCACCGATCCCGATGCATCGCACGTGGCGGTGACGCCCGACGTCGCGGACCTGGAGGCCCTCTTTGCCGAGCTGGCGGCCAATATTTCCAAAACAGGCGCTACCGACATCGTTATCAACGAGGTGCTCAATTCCGATTTCGTCATCACCAGCCTCGGCGACCCCACCCGCGGCTCGGCCTCGACACTGGATTCGCAGACCATCCGCTGGACCATTCCAGCTCTGGGCGTGACGGGCAGCGAGAGCGCGGCGCTGGAGTTCTTCGTCCGCCATACGAGCCAGGAGGCGGGTGAAAAGCTGGTGAATAAATCCATCGAATATACAGACGCCGAAGGCAACCTGGTGATTTTCCCCAAGCCGAAGGTGACGGTGGACTGCGATGTGGTGGTGCAGCCCGACCCGTGCCCCGTGCCTGTGGAGCTGACCGCGGAGGGCTGTAAGGACACAGTGCTGGTGGACATGGGAGATGTATACCTGGAATCCCAGGGACTTATTTTGCAGCTGGACGTGACGGTCAAACATGTCTGTCCGGGCAAGCGGGTAGCCCTGGCCGCCATCCTGACCGAGGTGGATGAAAACGGCACCGAGCACCAGCGCGGCATGAAGGTGATGACTTTGCCGGCGCACAGCGCTCCCGTCTGCCGGGATGTGCTGGTCAAGTGCAT
>USFL01000205.1 GCA_900553905.1 uncultured Eubacteriales bacterium
GCCATGTCGGTATCGCAGCCGCCCAGCATCACGGCGGTCTGCGCGCGGGCCATCAGGCCCAGCGCGTCGGCCTGCCGCGCCGCGTCCAGCGACGTGATGGGCCACAGCCAGGAGACCAGCGCGAAGATCGCGGGCAAGGCCGCCTGCGTCATCACGCTCCAAAAAAGCACCGTGGGAAAGATCCACACAAAGGAGGCGGCCCGCAGCAGCAGCACGCCTACCGCCCCCGCAAACAGGCCGTACATGGCCCAGGTAAAGGTGCGCTGGGTCCGCATACGGCGTTTCACGGGCCGCAGCGCGCGTTCCAGTTCTCTCATGCTCGTTTTCCTTTCGGCGCTCTGGGCTTGCGCACGCGCAGGTTCAGCGCGGCAAACGCGATCAGCAGCACGGACGCCGCCGCCAGGAACGCCATATTGCAGTACAGGAAGTGATCAAAGGGCAAATAGGTGAAGGTATTGGCCAGGCTGTAGCTGAACTGCCAGAGCAAGTTGGAAAACATCTGCGTCTGCGCCGCCAGCAGCGAAAACAGGCCCAGGGCCGGATTGATGGTAAAGGAAATCGGCGTGTATTCAATCGTGTGCAGCTGCCCGCCGGCGACGTTCATGGCGTCGTAGAGATCGCCGATGCACTTGACGTCATGCCACAGGGGCAGGAGCGTGACGATTCCCAGCGCAAATACCGACAGGTAACTCATCACCGTGGCCGTGACCGTGCGCTGAAACAGCGAGGAGCATACCAGTCCCACGCTAAGCGCCGCCAGCGCCGTCAGCAGCAGAAACGCCACGCTCACCAGCACCTGCGCAAACGTCGCTCCGCCGGTGATCAGCACCAGCGAAAGCATGGGCAAAGAGCACATCACCATGAGAGCCAGAAAGCTGAAACTTTCCAGCAGCTTGCCCAGCACCAGCTTGACCGCGCCGGTATTGGTGACCAGGAGCAAATCCAGCGTCTGCCGCTCCCGCTCGCCGCTGATGCTGCCGGCGGTCATGGCAGGGGCCACCAGCACCAGCAGGGCGAATTGCAGCATGATCATATACGCATAGCCGTCCACGCTCAGGCGCATGTCCCCCAGGGTGACCGTCGCGCCCATAAAGCGCCCGTATACCGTAAAATAGGCGAGCAGCGCCAGAAGCAGCGAATACAGCGTGATCAGCAGCGGCGTGCGCGCCGAGCGCATGCGCCGGATGGCCGAAAAGGCGAAAATCGGGTTATTCACCCTGCGTCACCTCCATAAAGACCTTTTCCAGATTGAGGGGCGGGCGGTGGAAGTCCACCAGCGGCGCGCCCGCGGCGAGCTGCCTGAGCAGGCCCGCGGTCGCCTCCTCTCCGCCGTCGAAATGCACGGTGAGCACATTGCCCTCCTCACGCCCCACGCCGGTTACGCCCGGATACTGGCGGATGAGCGTGACGGCGGCCTCCACCGCGTCCGCACCCGCATCCAAGGCCAGGCGCACCCGGATGGGCGCGTTGCCGCTCATGTGCCGGCCCAGTTCCTCCACCGAACCGGAGAACACCAGCCGGCCATGGTCGATGATGGTCAGCGAATCGCACATCTCGGACAGCTCCGGCAAAATATGCGAGGAGATCAGCACCGTTTTGCCCATATCCTTGAGCGTCCGCAAAATGCCTTTCATCTCCGCGCGGGCGCGCGGGTCCATGCCGGAGGCCGGCTCGTCCAGGATGAGCAGGCGCGGGTCGTGGATGAGCGCGCGCGCCAGGCACAGCCGCTGCTTCATGCCGCGGGAGAGCACGTCCACGTAGCTGTCGCGCTTGTCGGTCAGGTTCACCAGCTCCAGCAGGCTCTCGGTCATATGCTTGCGTTCCTTTGGGCCAAAGCCGTAGCAGCGCGCATAAAAGTCCAGGTATTCCCAGGTTTTCAGCCGGTCATAGACGCCGAAGAAGTCCGGCATATAGCCCATGAGGCGGCGAATTTCACGCGGACGGCCCGTCACGTCCACGCCGTCCAGCGTGGCCGTTCCCTCGCTTGGCTTAAGGAGCGTCGCCAGGATGCGCATGGTGGTGGTTTTGCCCGCGCCGTTGGGGCCCACAAAGCCGTGGAGCTCGCCGTCATGAATGGTCATGCTCAAGTGGTCCAGCGCCAGAAACGACCCATAGTAGCGCGTAAGTCCGTCAAGTACCAGCATCATTCCACCCTCCCTTCCATGGTGATCGCCGGCGTGTCGATGTCGGCATAGCCGTCGTCCGCGCCCAGCTTTTCAAACTGGCAATACAGAAATCCGTCCATCAGGTATTCCTGCACATCCGGCAGGATGCTTTCCGTCTTGCCCTGCCCGGTGGCATTGTCCAGGGTATAGCGCTTGTATTCGTCCCATTCGCCGGTGGCGGGGTTGTAGAGCGATACCTTGTAGGAATAGTAGGCATAGCGGCTGGAGATGTCCATCTCCGTCACGCGCATGCCCTGGGGCATGGCGTTCAGGTCAAAGGCGAAGGCCCGGCTTTGCACCAGCGGAAAGCTTTGATACTGGCTGGGGTCCAAAAGCTCCTGCAGCAGGGGACGGCCGCTCGCGTCCTCCTCGGCCAGATAGACGGGGAAGCTGCCGCGCAGGAAACGCACGGTTCCGTCCTCCCCCACGGGATCGTAGGTCAAATTCACACTGACCATGCCGCGCTGCGCGGTGCGGGTCACGGGCTGACCATCCACCTCAAGGGCAAGCTCCGTCAGTTCGTCGCAGAACGCCACAAAGCGGAACCGGCTCCCATCGTCGCTGCGGCTGATATTGCTGAGCATGGAACGGCGGATCATGGCTTCCTCGTACTCCGCCTTGGTCATATCCTCCGGGTCCGCGAAAGTGGCTCGTTCCACGAAATCATAGGTCGAATAGGAATAGTTCATCAAATCCGCATCGCTCAAAAGCACGCCGTCTCCAAAGGCGTCCTCACGGTCCCTCGGCGCGCCGGGCGCAGCGGCGGGCAGGGGAACGAGCGCCGCCTCTGCAGTCTGGCCGGGTAGAAGGTCGCCCACGGTCACAAAGCCGTAATCCGTCACGATTACGCCGTTGTTTAGCGCCACGCGGCTGTTGTTGGTCACCTGAATGACCAGATTTTTCCCTTCCCAGCGGCAGATGCCGGATACGCCGCTCATATCCTCGGTGGGCGTGTCCCGCGCAACGAGCGTGGCGACGTTCCAGGAGCCGCTTTCAGGATAGGTGATGGTGGTAATGGGGCCATAGTTGCATACGTAACGCAGCCTGTTGGCGTTTTCCGTCCCGGTGGGCGAGCTGTTGGCATAATAGGAAATGCTGTCGAGAAGCTCCACATTTCCATTGGCCACACCCAGGGTCAGGGGCCCTCGTTCCGCCTTGGTGGCCATGACCGCGGTATATCCGTCCTGCTGTCCGCTTTCATCCACCGTAAGGACGGTATAGTAGGTGGCGGCGGGGCTGCGCAGGGGCAGTGCCTGGCTCATCCCCCACAGGGCCAACGAAGCTACGGCCGCCAGCGCGGGCACCGTGGCCCACATCCATTCACGCCGGTCCAAGCGCTTGAGCAGCCAATAGCTGCCAAATCCAGCCAGCAGTACGAACGCTCCGACCACCACCATGGGCAGTATGGCCGCGCCGGTGTTTTCCACGCCGATGTTGTTGGTAATGCTCGTATCTACGGACGCGCGGGTATCGCGCACATAACCGCCGTAGCGGCGGCTGCTCATGATATCCTGGTACCGCGTCTGGGCAAAGGTGAGCAGCAGGCGCTGCCACAGCGCATTTTTCTCCAGCCATGCGTTGAGCGGTTTTTCGCTGATGGAGAAGGCTGCGGTGACCACATATCCCTTCTCCACGCGCGTCACATCCGCCAGGGCTGCGCTGCCTACCGTCTGTCCTACACCGCCCTCAAGCGATACCGTCATCACGTCCTGCTCCAAAGGCGTGCCATCCAGGCCGAAGGTCTTGAGCAGATCGACGGTGATATCGCCGCCGCTGGCTACCGCGCCGGGGGATATGCCCGTATAGCGCTCAAAGAACCCGAAGTTCTCCGCCGCCTTTCCGCCGCCGCCCACCACGGCCACG
>USFL01000206.1 GCA_900553905.1 uncultured Eubacteriales bacterium
GAGCTGATCCGCAAGACGGACCGGCAGCGCCGCAGCTATTACAACTTCTTTGCCGACGGCAACTGGGGCATGCGCAGCAATTACGACCTGATGATCCGCACCGACGGCCGCCGGCCGGAAGAGGTGGCGGACGCCATCATCGCCTTTGCCAAAATGCGCGTGGACGGCTAAGCGCCGGCACGCAGCCAAAAAGCCGGGAGCATTCTCCAAAGGGGAGAGCGCTCCCGGCTTTTGTCCGCCTGTCCGACATCAGCCGGCCATGCTTTCGTCCTCCTCGTTGTTGCCTTCGTCCTCCGGCGCGGCCTCCGCCCCGTCCGGCGTCGCCTCCGGCTCCGGCGTGGCAGCCAGGGTGTTTTCAAAGGTGAGGGTGGCCACGTTCTCCGCGCGCGCGCAGGTGAGGGAATACACCCCTACCTGCGTGGCATAGGCGCCCTCGCCCGCCAGCAGCCCGTCGTTGACCGCGGTGACCAGCCCGTAGCGCACGGCGGGGTCCGCCGCGGTGTGCATGGCCATGAGCAGCGCGTAGCTGTGATAGCCCGACGTGACGAAATCGTTGTACTCGGACGTGCCATAGGACATGCCCGCCGGAGCCGTGAGCACGATTTCGCACCGTTCGATCACCTGGTTGCTCTGATCCAGCCGGATGCTCACGCGCAGCACATCGCCCAGCAGCTCGTACATGCGGTGCCCGCCGTCGGCGTTGGCGTCGCCCTTGGCCAGCACCAGCGGCAGCAGGTGGCGGCCGGTATTTTCGTTGATGAAATTCAGGTTGTCGGCATAGGAGGCCTCAAAATCCTCATAGCCCCGGCCGGAAATGGTGGCCGCCTGCGCGCCAATCAGGCACGCAAGGCCTGTAAGCAGGCAGCAAGAGAATATCAGCAGTTTGCGCAATTCCGTTCCTCCATGATTTCGCAGGCAAGCGCACGGCGTCTTACCAGCGGTTTTTGACCTTTTCGGCAAAGCCGCGCAGGCCCCGGATGGCCAGCGCCATCCCGTCGTCCAGGACGGCCACGCCGTCGAAGCGCCCGAACACCTGATGCTGGTCGCTTTCCAGCACCAGCGCGCCCGTGTACGCGGCCCGGTCCAGAATGGGCGTAAAGGTCAGATCGAGGCGGCCCGACTCATCCGTCACATGCCAGGGCGCCATCAGGTCGTCTTTGCCCGCGGCGTCCTTGGGAATGCCAAAATCCACCCGCTCCAGCTTATGGGCAATCCCATCGTAAAAAAGCATGTTTTCGGTGGCGGCGCGCGTATCGCCAAAGCCGTAGCCCAGATTCATGCCAAAGGGCACGCCGTCCACATAGCCGCTGGCGCTACCCCAGTACCAGGTGTTCTGATAGGTCCACACACCCCGCCCCCAGTCCAGCACCGCAGTGGCGGTCTGCGGATCGAACCGGCGGGTCTCCCCACCAAAGACCACCTCTCCCGCCGCCTTGAGGCAGTTGATCTTCTGGTTGTAGTAAAAGGCGCGCGGATGGCCCGCAAAGGGCGTGGCGATCACCATGCTGTCCCGCGGCGCGCCGTTAAGCGTCACGCGCGCCGTCAGGGGCTTGCGGTCCCGGAAGTCGTCCACCCGCACGGTCAGCTCCCGGCGTGCGCCGTCGTTGTCAAAACGCAGGGCGTAGCCAGGGCGCTCCACGGCCACATGTCCCTGTGCGCTGCTGGAAGGCAGGCCCGTGCGGCCCAGGGGCATCAGGCGCATGAAGCTGCGCGTATGCTGCCAGCGGGTTCCCAGGTCGATCAGGCTGACGCTCTCCAGCCCCATGTAGCTGTTGTCGGCAATGGTCAGCGCCAGCACCGTATCGCCGCCGATGATGCAGTAGTAGTCCCATTCCTTGATGCGCAGCCCACAGGCCCGGATGGCGGCGCGGTCATAGCGCCTCACCAGCGAGGTGGCATAGCCCGCCTCCACGAGCGCGCCGCGCGCATCCAGCAACGGACCTGGGGAAAGCATCCTTTGACCATTCGGGGCCATAGCCGCCTCCCTTTACCGCACGCCGAAGCGGTAGATCGTCAGGGTATCGTAGGTATCCTGCGGCCGGAGCACGATGCTGGGGAAGTGCGGCTGATGGATGGCGTCCTGATAATGCTGCGTCTCCAGGCACACGCCGGCATACGGGCCGTAATGCACCCCATCCTTGCCGTCGTTGTCGAGATTGTTGCCCGTATAGCACTGCACGCCCGGCTGATCGGTGATCACGTCCATGACGCGGCCGGTCTTGGGGGAATAGAGCGTGGCAATTACCTTGGTTTCACGGTCGCGACCCGCGCAGAAGTTGAAGTCCACGCCTTTTGCCATGGTCATGCCGGGGCATTCGGGCGTCTTGTCCAGCACGTCTCCGATGCGGGTGGGCGAGGTGAAGTTATAGGGCACCTCGCTGACCGGCAGCAGTCGTCCGGTGGGGATCAGGCCCTCGCCTACCTCGGTCACCAGATCGGCGTTGATCTGTAGCTCCTGGTCGCGCACGGTGCCGCTGGCATGGCCGTCCAGGTTGAAGTAGGCATGGTTGGTCAGGCTGCACAGGGTGGTCTGATCGGTGCTGGCCTGATAGTGGATGCCCAGCTCGTTGTGGTCGGTGAAGGTGTAGGTGACCTTGACCTTCAGCGTGCCGGGGAAGCCCTGATCGCCGTCCTGGCTGGTCAGCGTCAGCTCCAGCGCGTCGCCGCCCTCGACCAGGACCGGCCTGGCTTCCCACATGCGCAGGCCAAAGCCCACGCCGCCGTGCAGGCAGTTGCCATTGTTGTTCTTGGGCAGCGTGTAGGTACGGCCCTCCAGCTCAAAGGACGCGCCGCGGATGCGGTTGCCCACCCGGCCAATCAGCATGCCCATGCTGCCGCTGCGGCCCTGCGCATACACATCGATGTCGTCAAAACTCAGGCTGACGTCGTCCAGCTTTCCGTCCCGGTCCGGAACCAGAATGCGGGTGATGATGCCGCCGAAATCCAGGATCGATACGCTCGCCCCATCCCGGTTGGTCATGGTATACTCCGTTACCTTTTCACCGTTGGGCGTGACGCCGAACGGCCGCTGTGCAATGCTCATGAAGGGAGCCTCCTTTTGTTGATTCATCTATGCCGGTTTCCGGATATCCTCATTGTAGCCCATCCGCCGCAGAGGGTCAAGGAAAAGCGCAACAATTTACGTTCCGCCGCCCAGGATTTCCAGGCGCGTCCGCTTCGTCAGCCCCGCGAATACCAGATCGTAGGACGCGTCGCACAGGCGCAGAATGCGCCCGCGTTCCACCTTGCCATCCAGCCGGATGGAAATCCAGGTGCGCTTGTCGGTGTAGAAGCCCGGCAGGATGTCCGGGCAGGCCGCGCGCAGCAGCTCGGATTCCAGCGGGTCGCATTTGAGGGTCAGCAGCGGATGTCCCGCATACTCCTTAGCATAGGCGGGACCGGGAAGGCAGGTGGCAGCATAGAGTTTTCCCGCGATGCGGTAGCGGTCCCAGCCCCATTCAGGCTTGTAATCCCAGACGGTTCCGGGTTTGGCGCGCAGGTATTCGTCCAGCCAGGCGGCATCGTTCATGCATTTTCCCCCTTGCTGCCGCCATTATAGCCGCGCAGCGGAAAAATGTCAAAAAATCCGTCCCCGCAAGGTTTTGTCAAAAGCGGTGCGGTACGTTATAATAGGTCCATCCCATCGCATATACAAGGAGGGGCACCCATGCGCCTTACGCTGGAATGTTACATTCTTCTGTTTTTCACCGGCGCCTTTCTGGGCTGGGTGATGGAGGTGGTCTGCAAGCTGATTCAGTTTGGCCGCTTCATCAACCGGGGATTTCTGATCGGCCCCTATTGCCCCATCTACGGCTTCGGCGCGGTGCTGGTCACGGCGCTGCTCACGCCGTTTTCCGCCAGCCCTCCGGCCGTGTTCGTGCTGGCCATGGCCGTATGCGGCACGCTGGAATACCTGACCAGCTATGTCATGGAAAAGCTGTTCCATGCCCGCTGGTGGGATTACAGCCACCGCCGCTTCAACCTCAACGGCCGCGTCTGCGCGGGCACGCTGATTCCCTTCGGGCTG
>USFL01000207.1 GCA_900553905.1 uncultured Eubacteriales bacterium
TAGGTGGGCAGGCCGTCGGCCTTGATGAGCACGTTGTCGTCCAGCGTGTCGCAGGGGGCCTCGACATGGCCGTAGAGCGCGTCGTCAAAGCTGGCCGTTCCGGTGAGGGGAATGTTCTGCCGGATGACGAACGGCTCGCCGCTTTGCATACGGCGCAGGGCTTCATCCCTGGGGATATTCAGGCAGTGCTTGTCGTACTTCCACTGCTCGCCGCGGGCCGTGGCCGCATCGCGCCGGGCCTGAAGCTCTTCCTTGGTACAGAAGCACGGATAGGCAGCACCGCTCTCCACCAGCTGCATGGCGTAGGGCAGGTAGGTGTCGCGCCGCTGGGTCTGGATGTAGGGGCCGTAGTCGCCGCCCACGTCCGGGCCCTCGTCGTATTCCAGGCCCGCCTCACGCAGGCTCTTGTAGATCAGCTCCACCGCGCCGGGCACCTCGCGCTCCTGGTCGGTGTCCTCGATGCGCAGGATGAACTTGCCTCCGTTCTTCTTGGCGAACAGGTAGGTATACAGGGCGGTGCGCAGTCCGCCCAGGTGCAGGTAACCCGTGGGGCTGGGTGCGAACCGGGTGCGTACAGTCATGAGGGAGCCTCCTTTATGGCATGTGTCATCGGCGTCTCTTTCATTGTAGCCGGACGGCCGTCATTTGTCGATGGGACAGGGCGTTTTTTCTGCTGCTTCGCCGCTGTGTTTTGGCAGCACAAGCCACGCCAGCAGCATGGGCGCGCCAAGGCAGACAGGCAGCCCGTAGCGCGTTTCCGTTATCGGCGACAGCAGCACCACGCCCATGGTGAGATATACCGGCAGAGCCGCAACCGCCCGGATGCGCAGCTTTCTGGAACGCGCCAGCAGGTAGCCCGCCATCAGGGAGAGGAATGCGCATTGACCCAGGTTGATGCTCAGCAGCGAGGCCAGCATATAGTGCAGCTCCATCAGCGTTTCATTGAGCATATAGAAGGGCGACTCCTTGTGCCACAGCGCCACCTCGTCGCCATCCAGGTTGTGAAACGACGATTTTTCATAAAACTCCGTCTTTTGCATGAGCGGATCGTACAACTCGCCGCTGAGGTTGACGGCTGCATCTATATATTCCACAGGATAGCGTGCCAGCTGCTCAAGCCACAGGCCCAGATAGGCGCTCATGGCGCCGGGCTCGGCATCATCCCGAAAGGTTTCCTTCACGGGATCGGCAAGCTCCGCGTCATACTCGCTGGTGATGACATCAATATCCAGCACGCCTTGAATCACCGCAACCTCGTCCTGCGTCAGTTCCTCCCTGTGAAGCAGCGCCACGCGCGCCGTCTGCTGGAAGGGCAGTGAAAACGCCTCCCGCTGGCTGCCGGGCGTAAAGCCATAGGCGGATATCAGCGCGCCTGTAACGCTCTGGGTCACCACAAGCGCCGCGGCAAGGCATCCTGCAACAGCCAGGCCCGCCCTGCGCCGGTGCGACAAAAGCAGCGCCGCCGCAAGGCACAGCAGGCTCACCAAAACCACATATATGCCGTTTTTCCGAGTAAAAACGGCGAATATCACACCCACCGCCAATAGCAGCAAATCCTTCCAGGCGGGCAGGCCTCTGGGCCTTTCCACACAGAGCACAAGCATCTGCGTCATCACAAGCAGCAGCGCTACAGTATAGTAGGAATCCTTCGCCACATAAGTGCCATAGCTCACATACATGGGCTGAAGGCAGAACACCGCTATCAGCAGATAACCCGCTTTTTTGGAGATCCGCAGGCGCTGAGCGGTGCTTACGGCATGCGCCAGCACGCACAGCATGGAAATCATCAGCACCAGCGTAAGAAGCAGCATGCCCACTTTTGCCCCGGCCAGCTGCTTGCCCAGCATGAACAGCCAACCGCTTACAATGATGAAAAAAGGCGGATGATGGGTGGTATAAGGAAAGATGCCGGCATATTCGTTGATGGTCCATCCCGTATCAAAGTGCAGCACGCCCGGATAGCGGATCACCAGCTGAGGCAGCCACACCAGCGTCATCACCGCCAGGGGCGTCAGGAAGGGATGCTTGAGCGAAAGGCGCGCATCCGTTTCGAAACGGCCGGGCAGCCTTTCCAGTGCGCGCAGCGCTGCCAGAAAAGCCGCCCACATTCCCGCCAGGAACATGGCGCTTTTCATCATCTGCCCCGAATCTGCCCACAGGGTAGCGATGGTTCCTCCGATATCGCGGCATTCGCGCCAGGGCAGCATGCCCGGCACGCTCACCCCGCGCGACAGAAGCGTCAGCCCCGCTATCACGGCGCAGAGCGCATGCTCGCCCCAGCGCGCCTTCCCCTTGAGCAACAGCCGGTTGTACAGCCACGCAAGCGCGCCCCAGAGCAACGGAAACACAACCGCATGGCTCTCCGCCGTAAGATGAACGATGTTGATCCACTTGTAGAGGTAGCCGACCGGTCCGTACACATCCAGGCGGTTGATTTCTGTGGGGCTGAAATCCACAAGCAGCGCCATGGCGCTCAAAAACGCCAGCAACGCAACCCCCGCCAGGCGTACCCAAGTCTTTCGCTTTGTCACAAGCCTTTCCTCCTGCCTTGCCCCGCATGGCGAGGCGCGATGCCAAGCGCCCGTTCCCCGCACGCAGAGGAACGGGCGCCCTTTCTTCATCAGCCCTTCACCTGCTTGGCGAAGCTGTCCTTAAGGCCCACCACGCGATTGAATACGGGCAGGGCATCCGTGGAGTCGGGGTCCTTGCAGAAGTAGCCCATGCGCAGGAACTGGAAGGTGTCGCCCGCCTGCGCATCCTCAAGGAAGCGCTCGGCATAGCCGCGGCAGACCTCCAGGCTGTCGGGGTTGAGCTTCTTGAGAAAATCGGTCTTGAGCGCCGCGCTGCTCACCGGGGCCGTCTCGGCGCCCTCGGCCTCGGCCTGCGCCTCCGCATCGGCCTGGGCCTCCTCTTTGGCAAGCGCATCCTCGTCCATGAGCAGCGGCTCGTAGAGGCGCGCCTCCACGGGGATGCAATCCTCGGCGCTGACCCAGTGCAGCGTGCCCTTGACCTTGCGGTTGGCGCCCTCGGTGCCGTTGCGGGTGTCCATATCCACAGTGCACAAAACCGCGGTCACGTTGCCCTCGGCATCCTTTTCGCACCCGTCGCAACGGATGATGTAGGCGCCCTTGAGGCGCACCTCGTTGCCGGGGAACAGGCGGAAGTACTTCTTGGGCGGATTCTCCATGAAGTCCTCGCGCTCGACGTAGATCTCGCGGGTGAGCACGGTCTTGTGCGTGCCCATTTCGGGATGGTTGGGGTGATTCTCCATCTCCAGCTCGTCGCGCCTGTCCTGGGGCCAGTTGGTCAGAATCACCTTGAGGGGCCGCAGCACCGCCATGGCGCGGGGCGCCTTCTCGCCCAGGTCCTCGCGCACGCAGTGCTCAAGCAAAGCCAGATCAACGGTGCTGTCGGCCTTGGCCACGCCGATGCGGTCGATGAAGTCGCGGATGCTCTCCGGCGTGTAGCCCCGGCGGCGCATGGCGCACAGCGTGGGCATGCGGGGGTCGTCCCAGCCGGACACGTAGCCGCCCTCCACCAGCATGCGCAGGTAGCGCTTGGACATGATGGTGCGGGTCAGGTTCAGGCGGCTGAACTCGATCTGGCGGGGGCGGGAGGGCAGCATGTTGGAGGCGTGCTCCACCACCCAGTCGTACAGGGGCCGGTGGTCCTCATACTCCAGCGAGCACAGGCTGTGGGTGATGCCCTCCAGCGCGTCGCCGATGGGATGGGCAAAGTCGTACATGGGGTAGATGCACCATGTCTTGCCCGTGCGGTGGTGCTCCTTGAAGAGGATGCGGTACATGGCCGGGTCGCGCATGTTGATGTTGGGGCTGGCCATGTCGATCTTCATGCGCAGGATCATGCTGCCCTCGGGATGCTTGCCCGCCTTCATCTCCTCAAACAGGCGCAGGCTCTCCTCCACGGGACGGTCCCGGTAGGGGCTGTTCTTGCCAGGCTGGGTGAGGGTGCCGCGGTAGAGGCGCACCTC
>USFL01000208.1 GCA_900553905.1 uncultured Eubacteriales bacterium
TTGCCGTCGCCCACGGCAAAGAGCAGCGGGTCCTCCGGAGAGAGGCGCGCGCGCAGACGGTCCAGGGCATCGTATACGGAAGCGATATCAGCCGGGTCGGTGATGGCATAGCCGGTCACGTGCCCGCCGCCCATCATCAGGGGGAAGTCGTAGAGGCAGTCCAGCTCGTCGTGCTTCTGGAACAGGGGCTCGATCACGCTGTGCATGGGATCGTTCATCAGCATCAGCACATGGCTGGTTTCCAGCGCCGCGCCGCGGCGCACCACCATCCGGGGCGGCACGCGCTCCGCGATGGTTTCCTCCGAGGCACGCACAAGCGCCTTGCTGCCCTTGGCGGGGTCATAGCATTCCAGATCCAGCAGCGCCACCAGCCCCACGCGCGCACCGCTGGAGGTGTTGCGTTCGACCAGGATGAAGCCGTTGGACACGGCGGGAACCACCACGCCACGCTCCAGGTCGTCGCGCATGGCCTGATGAATGCGCCCGATGCGCTGTGGGGCTTCGTTCAGGTAGCATTCGGGCAGAATCAGGTCCAGCGTGGAGGGATGGACGCCGACGAACCGCCGCACATCCTCCCAGTATTTGGGCTGGGAGGTGAATTGGTCGCAGGCCACACAAGCCCATTCCGTCAGGCCAGAGCGGTCGGCGGGCAGAAGCAGCTCTCCGGGATAGATCACCACATTGGAATCCGGCATATCAATACCTCCTTGGTCAGTTAGGGGGATCGCGTGAGGAGGAGCGTCAGCGCATCTGGCGGAACAGAAGCACCAGACTTTCGGTGCCCCTGCCCAGGGTGGCAAGCGTCAGCAGCCTGTCCGAGGCAGTCACATCCACGTTGAAGGAATACAGGCTGTGCTGGCGCGCCGTCTCAATATAGGACAGCATGTCCGCATCGGTGACGAAGCTGGGATATCCGGCATAGTTGAAATAGTCGGGGCTGGAAGGATTGCTGCTGGCCACAATAACCGCGAAGAGCACGTAATCCGCCTCTTCGTACAGGGTGGTCAGGTGTGCGGTGGTGGCGGAAGCCACAAAGTCGCGTCCGGCGGTGGCATACTGCCACAGGGGGGCAAACGTCTTTCCCTCAATGGCGCCCTGCCCGCGCAGGAGCAGATTTTCAGGTGGAGAACGGAATGAACAGCCTTCATCCACAAATACCGCTCCGGCGTCGGAGGAGCTGCCCCGGTAGTTATGGGTCAGGTAGTAGGTGTTGTTGCGCTGCACCACCACCTCTTCCAACACGCCCGGAATGGTCAGTTTCCCTACGACATCGCCGTTCTCCTCAATGAGCGGGAGCAGGCTTTCCATTACGTTTTTCAGCGGATTTCCGGGATATTCGGTCAGACGGGTACGCGGGCTGGGGGTGTCTGTGGGATCGGGAACCTCCTGCACATTGCTGGTATCGCGCTTGCTCAGACTTTGAATGGCATTTTCACGGATGGGGATGACGGGCGTGGGCGAGGGGGTCTGGACCGCCTGCGTGGGAACAGGGCTGGGGGAGGGCGCATAGGTCTGCCCGGCGGGCAGCAGGTCCACGCGGGCCGCGCCGCTTTGCAGCTCCATGCCGGTGCGCTCCAGAAAATCCTCCCGCACGTCCTCCATCTCCCGCTCGTTGCGGGCCAGGTCGGTGAGGATGCGGCTCCCCTGCACGAGACAAAAGACCAGCATCATAAACGCTGCGATCAGCGCGGCCACGCGCGCGGGACGCACCGGTGGGCGCTGGGGACGATCCGTCTCGGACGAAGGCGCGGGAGGCGCCGGGTCACGGGGCGGCGGATTGCCCGGCCGGTCCGCCGGGGGAACGCGGGAGGCCTCTTCTTGCGGCGCGGCATGCGCATGCACAGCGGGAGAGAAAGGATCTCGCAGCTCAGGAGCAGGGATATCGGGTGGCTCGCTTCGCACGGACGGCTCGTCCGCAGCATCGCGAAAAAAGGCGTCCGCTTCGTCCGTGGGCTGTTGCTGGGATTCCTCCGAAAAGGAAGCAGGGTCATCCGTAGGAGCAGGCCGGTAGGGCGCGCCGGGCTGAAACGGCGGCGCATAGGGCGCGCCGGGTTCCCCTCCCGCGGGGAACAGCGGAGCTTCCTGCGAAAAAGAAGCATCCCAGGCGGGCGGCTGGAAGGAAAAGCCTGACGGCATCTCCGGCAGAGGCGGCAGAGTGTCCGCAAGGGGAGGGGCGGCTTCGCCTTCTGCCGCTGCGTCGGGGACGGAGGTTTCCTCCACCTGATGACGCGCCATGCGGCTGCGGCGGGAGCGGTGGGACGCATGCTGCTGGACGGGTGGCGCAGCGGACTGTGCCGCCGGTTCCGCGGCGGTCTCGTCCGGGAAAAGAGAGGGCTGAAAATCTGTGGCGCTGTACACGTCCACTCTGGCTTCCTGCGGCGGTTCGGCATGCGCCGCGTCGCGACCCAGGACGGGCCGCCTTTTGAGATAGGGCGGAATATCGGAGTGGGACGGCGCGCTTTCGCCGGAGGAAACGGGCCTGGTTGGCGACGGGTACGCATAGGGAGGAAAGGCCGAGGAAAAAGAGGACGCGCCCTGCCCGGACGGAACCTCCCCGCTTTCCTGAGGTGCGGGGTTGGAGGCCAGCGGCTTGGGCGGGCTCATCCAGGGAGCCGCACCGTATAGCTGACCGGGCTGGAGCGGCTGCATGGCATGGAAGGCGCCTGTGTGCTTGGAAGGGGCTTTCAGCCGGGAGGCATAGTCAATGGGCGCAAAGGGATTGGACGCCTCTGCAGACGCACTTGCGGCGTTGCGATCTGGAACCTCGCTCATCGCTACCCCTCCCTTCAGCGTAGATTCATTCAGTATCCATCATACCGTTTTCCTGCCGCGATGTCAAACCCATCCTTAACGGTGACGGACAAGGGATTGCGCGCGGATAAGGGAATGACGTTATATGGTTTCGAATATGGAAGTATATAAAAAACGATATTGACCAAAGTTTAACAATATGGTATGACTGAACCAGTTCGTTTCACTTAGTCAAGGACATAACAAATAAGGGGGTATGGAAAAATGAAACGAATTCTGGCTATTTTCCTCTGTTTGACGCTGATGCTGGCCGCGCCTGCAATGGCGGAAGGCATGAAAGCAGGAACCTATACCGAGACCGTTAAGGGCATGTTTGATGGTCTGGTGGTGGAGGTGACCCTCACCGACAGCGCGATCGAGAGCGTTGTGATCAAGGAGCACAACGAGACTTCGCCCGGCTATCCGGCGCTGGAAAAACTGCCCGGCATGATCGTGGAAGCCCAGAGCATCGCGGTGGACGGCATCAGCGGTGCGACCATGACCTCCAATGGCGTGAAGGCCGCGGTGGAGGCTGCGCTCACCGAAGCCGGAGCAGATCTGGCTGCCTTCTCCAAGGTACCGGAGGCCGAAGAGGACCTTGCGCCGGATTACTATCCTGTGATGGGCTCCTTTGAAGTGCCCGAAACCTGGGACGAGAGCTACGACGTTGTCGTGGTCGGCGGCGGCTTTGCGGGCCTGGCGGCGGCCTACAGTGCCGTGGAGTCCGGGTCCAGCACCGTGCTGGTGGAAAAGCTCTCCACCACCGGTGGCAACAGCGCTATCAACGGCGGCCAGTATGCGGCCTATACCTCTAAGGTTGCGGCAGAG
The DNA here is from genome assembly GCA_900553905.1 of uncultured Eubacteriales bacterium. Lineage (GTDB taxonomy): Bacteria > Bacillota > Clostridia > Christensenellales > Aristaeellaceae > Limiplasma > Limiplasma pullistercoris. The sequence goes on from USFL01000208.1 coordinate 3,619, forward strand.
CTACAGGAGAAGTTCGATCTGGAACCTGACACCGCCGAAAAGCACATTGAGGACACCATCAAGGGCGGCGACAACATGAGCGTGCCCGAACTGGTGACCGAGATGGTTTACGGCTCGCCCTACTACCTCAACCTGCTGCTGGATAACGGCCTTGTCATCCGCGACACCCTGGCCCGTCCCGGCGGACACTACGGCTACCGCACCTATGTGACCGAAAACCAGGTGGGTTCTGATATCACCGATCTCCAGCTCAAGATGCTGAAGAATACCGACGCCGTTATCGAGCTGGAAACCAAGATGGTCGAGATCTACCGTACCCGCGACGAGGCCAACCG
>USFL01000209.1 GCA_900553905.1 uncultured Eubacteriales bacterium
ATGCGCCCCGCACCAGCACGCTGCCCTCGGTGATGGCGGCGGCGCAAAGCAGCGTTCCGGCCTCCACCCGGTCCGGAATGGGCCGGTAGATGGCCCCGTGCAGGCGCTCCACGCCCACGATGCTGACGGTGCCCGTGCCGGCGCCCGTGATGCGCGCGCCCATCTGGTTCAGGCAGTTGGCCAAATCCACGATTTCAGGCTCCTTGGCCGCGTTTTCCAGCGTGGTACAGCCGCGGGCCAGACTTGCGGCCATCATCAGGTTTTCCGTCGCGCCGACGCTGGGCAAATCCAGGTAGATGCGCGCTCCGGTCAGCCGGCCGCTGAGCTGGCGCATGCCGCCCAGCGGATGGACCCGCGCGCCCAGGGCCTGAAGGCCCTTGAGATGCAGGTCGATGGGCCGCTGGCCGATGGCGCAGCCGCCCGGCAGGCCCACGCAGGCGCTGCCCGTGCGCGCCAGGATGGGGCCCAGAATCAGGATGCTGGCGCGGAGCTTGCGCATGCGCTCTTCGTTCCGCGGGCTCTGCGGCTGCAGGGCGCAGACGGAGAGATCCGCGCCGCTGCGGTTGACCTCCGCGCCGCAGTCCCGAAGGATGCTCACCAGCGTTTCCACATCGGTGATGCGCGGGACCTCCTTGATGATGAGCGGGTCCTCGGTCAAAAGCCCCGCCGCCAGAATGGGCAGCACGGCGTTTTTGGCCGTGCTCACCTCCACCTCGCCGCTCAGCCGGGGCGTGTGGCGGATCAGATATGTCGCCACGGCGGCATCACCTCTGTAAGCGCGACGCGCTGCTTTTGGACGTATTGCCAATGCTTTGCCATGTCCATTCCCTCCCGTCGCGCTCATTTTGACCGCCGCGCGCGCCGCCCATGTCGCGTGGAAACGTTTTTCAGCCCTCCTTTTCAGGGCGTTTGCGCCCGCTGGAAACCGGCTTTTGCTTGCATAGGGACGGCGGGCGGCGACGAGGCGCGGCGGCCGGTGGAAGTTTTTTTTGAAACGGTTCTGGTGCGCCGCGCGGGCTGTACCGCGCCGGGGAAACATGCTATAATCAAGAGGCAGTTTACGAAAGGACCTTTTGCCATGAACCGCTTTGTGCTCAAAGCCCCCTATCCGCCCAGCGGCGACCAGCCCGCGGCCATCGAATCGCTGGCCAAAGGCGTTCTGGAGGGAAAACGCGATCAGGTGCTGCTGGGCGTGACCGGCAGCGGCAAGACCTTCACCATGGCGTCCGTCATCGAAAAGGTGCAGAAACCCACGCTGGTCCTGGCGCATAACAAGACGCTGGCGGCCCAGCTGTGCAGCGAGCTGCGCGCCTTTTTCCCGGACAGCGCGGTGGAGTACTTCGTCAGCTATTACGATTACTACCAGCCCGAAGCCTACATCGCCTCCACCGACACCTACATCGAAAAGGACGCCTCCATCAACGAGGAGATCGACCGCCTGCGCCACTCCGCGACCGCAGCCGTGCGCGAGCGCAGCGACGTGATCATCGTTGCCAGCGTGTCGTGCATCTATTCCATGGGCGATCCCAGCGAATATGAGGGCATGATGGTCAGCATGCGCCCCGGCATGCAGATCAGCCGCAACAAGCTGATCGAGCGCCTGGTGGAGATTCAGTACACGCGCAACGATTACGACTTCACCCGCGGGAGCTTCCGCGTGCACGGCGACGTGCTGGAGATCATTCCCGCCAATGAGCGCGAGCATGCCCTTCGTATCGAGTTTTTTGGCGACGAGATCGACCGCATCCGTGAGATCGAGGTGGTCAGCGGCAACGTGCTGAGCACCTTGGAGCACGCGGTGGTCTTTCCCGCAACACATTATGCCATGGACCGCGAAAAGATGAACGAGAACATCGACCAGATCGAGCGGGACCTGGAGGTGCGGGCCAGGGAGCTGGAGGACGAGGGGCAGCCCCTCTATGCCCTGCGGCTGCGCCAGCGCACGCGCTACGATATCGAGATGATGCGCCAGATCGGCTTTTGCACGGGCATTGAAAACTACAGCCGCTACTTTGACGGCCGCAAGCCCGGCGACGCGCCGTATTCGCTGCTGGACTATTTTCCCAAGGATTTTCTGATGTTCATTGACGAAAGCCACGTCACCGTGCCGCAGATCCGCGCCATGTACAACGGAGACCGCGCGCGCAAAAAGAGCCTGGTGGATTACGGCTTCCGCCTGCCCAGCGCCTATGACAACCGCCCGCTGCTCTTTGATGAATTCCGCGCCCGGCAGCATCAGACCATCTACGTCAGCGCCACCCCCGCCGCCTATGAGCTGGGCTTGAGCGAAAACACGGTGGAGCAGATCATCCGCCCCACGGGGCTGATCGACCCGCTGATCGTGCTTCGGCCCGCGACGGGTCAGGTGGACGATCTGGTGGGGGAGATCCACCGTACCACGGAAAAAGGCGGCCGCGTGCTGGTGACCACGCTGACCAAGCGCATGGCCGAAAGCCTGACGGATTACCTGAAAAACCTGGGCATCCGCGTGCGCTACCTGCATTCCGACATCCAGACCATGGAGCGCACCCAGCTCATCCGCGATCTGCGGCTGGGTGAGTTTGACGTGCTGGTGGGCATCAACCTGCTGCGCGAGGGACTGGACATGCCGGAGGTCAGCCTTGTGGCGATTTTGGACGCGGACAAGGAGGGTTTTCTGCGCAGCGAAACCTCGCTCATCCAGACCATCGGCCGCGCGGCGCGCAACGTGGACGGCCGCGTGATCCTCTACGGCGACGTGCTCACCGAGAGCATGGAGCGCGCCATGAACGAAACCAACCGCCGCCGCGCCCTTCAGGAGGCATACAACAAGCTCCACGGCATCACGCCGCAGAGCGTCAGGAGCACCGTGCAGGCCCTCATCCGCATCACCGACAGCATGAAGGACCACAAGCCCGACGACATGAGCGACGAGGAACTTCAGGAGCTGATGAAGAGCGTGGAGGACCAGATGCTCTCCGCCGCCAGGAACCTCGATTTCGAGCGCGCCGCCAAGCTGCGCGACGAGCTGTTCCGCTTGAAGGGCGAAAAGCACGACGAGATACAAAAGCCGCAGGTGCGCAGGCACCGGCGGCCCAGGCGCACGCGCTAGCCCTTCTGGGAGATGCGCCCGTAAAACAGGTATTGCTGGAAGATGCCCGCATGCTCTCCGTAGGCGGGAAAGGGCGACCGGCCGCCGTAGTCCTCGTCGATCACGCGGCGAATCCACACGTCCACCGGCGCGGAGGCGAGGCGGTGATAGCCGAAGAGCATCACGCAGCTGGCCACCTTTACGCCCACGCCGTGGATGGTGTTAAGCTGCTCCAGCAGCGCATCGTCGGGAAGGGCGGCCATGGCGCTAAGATCAGCCCGCCCGTCCGCCACACGGCGCGCCGCGTCCAGCAGATAGGGCGCGCGGTACCCCGCCCCGCAGGCGCGAAGGCCACGCTCGCCCGCCCGGAGCAGATCCTCCGGGCCCGGAAAGGCGAAGTACCTTCCCCGTCCCCGGCCCACTTTGGCCCCGTAGCGCGTGCATAGCGCCTCCACGCAGGTGCGGATGGCGGGGATGCTCTTGCGCTGGGAAATCAAAAAACACACCAGCGTTTCCCAAGGGTCCTGCCTGAGGATGCGGAGTCCCCGGCACGCGCAGGCCGCGTGCGCCAGCAGCGCATCCCGGTCCGCCGCCTCGCGCTGGATGGCCTCGTAGTCCGTATCCAGATCAAAGTAGGCGCGCCAGCGGCGCTCGAAATCCTCCGGCGCGCAGTCGAAGCGGAAGCGCTCCCCGCCCAGCGGCCTTACGCGCACCCGGTCCGGCCCGGCCAGCGCGGTTACGACGCCGCCTTTTCCCTCGCACATGCGAAAGCACTGGCCGCTGCGCGCAATCAGCGCGGGGTCGAAGCAGGGAATGATCAGGTCCATGGCGGCGCCTCCTTCTTTGCGGGCCTTGCCCGCTGTGATATACTA
>USFL01000210.1 GCA_900553905.1 uncultured Eubacteriales bacterium
GCGCCTTGATGCTTTCCTGTTTTTACAACCGGTCAGGCGTTGCCGCCGGTTTCGCCCTCGTCGATGGGGTCCGGCTCTACGGGCCGCAGGTCCGGGCGGGGTTCGTCCTCGTCCTCCCCGGCCGCGCCCGGGCCCTCAGGCGCGTCGCCCGCCTTGTCCAGCTCTCCCTCCCGGCCCGTGCCGTCCGTTTCCGAAACGGCGTCCGGCAGGGTATCCTCATCTTCCGGCACGGATTCGCTTTCCGGCGCAGCCGCGGCGCTCTCTTCGGCCTCGGTTTCCACGCGCGCATAGCGCTGGGCGCGCAGCACGGTGAGCTGTTCGTCCAGGGCGCTGAGCTCGCTGAGCATATCGCCCAGGGGCTGGGGCATGGGCTCGCCCTGCTGCCACAAATCCAGCGCCCGCACGGGGATTTCGCTCAAAAGCTCGCGCCGGCGGGTTTCCAGGTTGATCTCATTCAGCTTCTGATGGGCGTTGGTGGCCATGTTGCTGGCTCCCTTGCCCAGCGCCTCCAAACCTTTCAAAAACGCCATCTTTACGTTGTTGCCCAAAGCTGCCATGCGTAACATCCTTTCTTTTCTTTCAGTAGCGAAACAGGCCGGTGCGAAACATAGGCCCTGGCTTTTCCGCCGTGAAACATCATTCCCTCATCAGTCTACGCTGCTTTCCTGCGACAGATACCCGCGTGCGCTCGGCAGCTCCTGCGCGAGAGAAACGACTTTTCCCCCTCTGCGGCCCATTATACCATATTGTGGGCCCAAAGCGGCCTTTTCAGCCGCCGCGCGCAAAAAAGTTTACAAGCGTCCTACCAGTGCATCAGCAGCGCATCGCTTTCGCACACGAAATGCGCGCGCTTCACGGGCAGAATTTCACCGTCCAGTTGCAGCCGCATGCCCGGCGAGGTCAAGGTGCAGCTGCTTGCGCGGTAGTTATGCGCGGGCGGATGCTTGAACAGCGTGCCCATCATCAGCGAGGGCAGATAAAACGGAATCTTCCAGCGGGGCACCGCGTCCACCAGCTGAATATCAAACAGGCCGTCGGTCACGTCGGCCTTTGGCGTGATAGGAATACCGCCGCCGATGAAGCGACCGTTGCCCACCGAACAGATCATGTACTGGCCGTCCAGCACCACGTCCCCGCCGATTTCCACATGCATGGGAATGGGCCGGAACGCGGAGATCGCGCGCAGCACCCCGTAGAGATAGGAGCCGATGCCGCTTAGGCGCTTGCGGGCCGCGTTGGCAAAGTCCAGCACCATCACGTCGAATCCCGCGCCGCCCACGTTGAGAAAGAAGCGGTCGTTCATCATGCCGCTGTTGACCGGTCGCGGCGGATGCGTCAGGATAAATTCCAGCGCCGCGCGCCACTCACGCGGCGTGCCGATGGTTTTGACAAAGTCGTTGCCCGTGCCCGCGGGCACCACGCCCAGCGCCGTGCGCGTGTGCCGGAGGCCGGCGGCCGTTTCGGTCAGCGTGCCGTCGCCGCCGAAGGCAATCACCGTTTCCGCCCCGCGTCCGGCGGCCTCGCGCGCCAGCTCCGTGGCATGCCGCGGATGATCCGTCAGGTGCTTTGCAAAGGCGATGCCGCGGCTCTTGAGCAGCTCGGCTGCCTCCTCGCCGATGCCAAGGGCGCGCCCCTTGCCGGCCACGGGGTTGATGACAAGCTCGATCACGCCCATCCGCTCCTCTTTGAAAAGCTGCGTTTCTGATTTATTCTACAACATTTGCTCTGAAAAGGGAAGATGCGCGCGTATTGTCTTTTTCAAAAAAAAGAGGTACCATACCGCTGCCGGCTCCGGGCCGTGCGGAAGGGAGGGGCCTTATGCGTTTCTTGCACCTGTCCGATTTGCACATCGGGCGCAGGCTGAGCGGCATTAGCCTGTTGGACGATCAGCGGGCCGTGCTGGCGCAGGCCGTGGAGATGGCCGGGGAGTGCGACGCGGTGCTGCTGGCGGGCGATCTCTACGACAGGCCCCAGCCCCCGGCGGAGGCCATTCGCGCCGTAAGCGATTTTCTGGTGGCGCTCCGCAGGCTGAAAAAACCCGTCTTTGCCGTCAGCGGCAACCACGACGCGCCCGAACAGGTGGCCTACTGCCGCGAGCTGTTGGACCGGTGCGGGGTGTTTCTCTCCCCGGCGTTTGACGGCAGGCTGCACGGACATACCCTGCGCGACGCCTGCGGGGAGGTGCGCGTGTGGCTGATGCCGTTTCTGCGTCCATCCGCGGTGCGCCCGTATTTCGAGGATGTTCGCACCTTCGAGGACGCGGTGCGCGCGGCGCTGTCCACCGCCGTGCGGGAGCCCGGCGTGCGGCACGTGCTGGTTGCGCATCAGTACGTCACCGGCGCCGCAACCTGCGATTCCGAGGCCCTCTCCCTGGGTGGGGCGGACCAGGTGAGCGCCTCGCTGTTTGAAGGCTTTGACTATGTGGCACTTGGACATCTGCATTCCCCGCAAAAGCTGTGCGGCGGGCGCGTACGCTACTGCGGATCGCCGCTGAAATACTCGCTGTCGGAGGAGCGCCAGCGCAAGGCCGCGCTGCTGGTGGATCTGGGGCCGGAGGGCCTGCGCGGCGTGGAGGAGCGCCCCTTTGTGGCGCCGCATGATCTGCGCACCGCGCGGGGCGCGCTGGCGCAGCTGACCGCGCCCGAATGCGCCAGCGAGGACTATGTCTATGCCGAACTGACCGACGAGGAGGCGCTGGCGGACCCGATCGGCGCGCTGCGTATCACCTATCCCAACCTGATCGGCATGCGGGTGCGCAACAGCAGCACCAACGACGGCATGGCGCAGGCGGAGGCGGAGGTGGAGGCCGCGGAAAGGCGCACGCCGCTGGAGCATTTCACGGCCTTTTACGAGGCGCAGAACAATGGCGTGGCGCCGGACGAACGGCGGCTTGCGGTGATGCGGCAGGTGATCGAGGAAGCGGAGGCGATGCGGCATGCGGCCCATCAGGCTTGAGATGAGCGCCTTCGGCCCCTATGCGGGGCTGGAGACGGTGGATTTTACCCGGCTGGGCGAAAGCGGCCTGTTTCTGATCGCCGGGGATACCGGCGCGGGCAAGACCACGCTGTTCGATGCCATTTCCTTCGCGCTCTACGGCGTGGCCTCCGGCGGAGCCAAACGGCGCAGCGGCAAGAGCTTCCGCAGCGATTTCGCGGGCCCGGCGGACGAAACCTGGGTGCGCTTCACCTTTGAGAGCGGCGGCAGGCGCTGGACTGTGCGGCGCAGTCCCGAATACCTCAAGCCCGGCCGGAAAACGCCCCGCCCCGCCGAGGCGGAGCTGGTCTGCGAGGACGGAACCGTCCATGGGCGCATCGATGCGGTCAATGCCGCGGTGGAGGAACTGCTGGGGCTGGATGCGGCGCAGTTTGCGCAGGTGGCCATGATCGCTCAGGGGGATTTCCTCTCCATTCTCCGCGCGGACAGCCAGAAGCGCGCGCTGATCTTTCGCCGCATCTTTGATACCCAGCTGTACGAGGACATCACGCAGATTCTGCGCGAGCGCCGCGCCCAGGCCCAGACCGGGCTGGAAAAGGCGCAGGCGGCCTATGCCGCGCTGGCCGCGCAGGCCGCCGGGGATGGACCGCCGGAGTGGCGGGATTATGCCGCTTCCAGCGTGCATGGCCCTCGCCTGCTGGAGGGGATGCGCGTCCGGATGGAGAGCGGCAAGGCGGCGCTCAAGGAGGCAGCGGACCAGCGCGAGCGGGTCCAGGGCGAACTGCGGGACGCGGAGTCCGCGCTTGCCAACGCGGAGACGTGCAACCGCGGCGTTCAAAGCCTGGCGGACAAGCGCACGGAAACGCTTTCACTGCGCGCCAGGAAGCCGGAAATGGACGCGCTGGCGGAGGCGCTGGACAGGGCGCGCCGCGCCCGCGCCGTGCGGCGGCTGGAAGAGGCGGCCCTGCGGGAACGGG
>USFL01000211.1 GCA_900553905.1 uncultured Eubacteriales bacterium
CCGCCTCTACAACCTGCGCGGCCAGATCTACAACCGCGCCATCGCCCTCAAGCAGGAGGGCGATTACCAGAGCGCGATCGATCTCTTTACGCTTCTGGGCGATTACCTAAGCAGCGCCGATCAGGCCGTGGAATGCAAGACCTACCTGCGCGATGCCGAGTACGATCAGGCCGACGCCCTGGAAAGCAGCGGCGATCTGCAGGGCGCCTACGATCTCTTCTCCTCCCTGTCCAGCTACCGCGACGCAGCGCAGCGCGCCGAGGACCTTGCGGCACAGTTGGGCATCGAATAATTCCACTACTTTTCCCGGAGGCTGATTTCCATGGCCAAGCTCTACTTCCGCTACGGCGCGATGGGCTCCAGCAAAACCGCCAACGCCATCATGGTGCGCCATAACTACCTGGAGCGCGGGCAGCGCGTTCTCATGCTCAAGCCCCGCCTGGACAACCGCGACGGCGAAACCATGATCGCCAGCCGCAGCGGCCTTCGCTGCGAGTGCCACTTTATCGAGGACCTGGACCGCTTCAACGTGCGGGATTACGACTGCCTGATCGTGGACGAGGCGCAATTCCTCACCCGTGCGCAGGTGGAGCGCCTGGTGCGGGTGGTGGACATCGACAATGTACCGGTGATCGCCTACGGCCTTCGGTGCGATTTCCGCAACGAGCTTTTCGAGGGCAGCCAGTGGCTGCTGGCCTGGGCCGACACCATCGAGGAGGTCAAGACCATCTGCTGGTGCGGCAAAAAAGCCGTCTGCAACGCGCGCGTGGTAGACGGCAAGGTAGCCCGCGAGGGCGAGCAGATCGTGCTGGGCGGCAGTGAAAGCTATGTGAGCCTTTGCCGCCGGCATTGGACGCAGGGCAAGCTGGCCCCCGATCAGCCGGAGGCAGACGCCTGATAGGGCAGCGGCGCGGCGGGGTCCTCCCGCCATTTTTGCAGGGCCGCGGTAAAGTCCCCCGGCGGCGGCGCGGTAAAGGTCAGGCGTTCGCCCGTGCGGGGATGGGTAAAGGATAGCGTGTAGGCGTGCAGCATCAGTCTGGGCGCCTTCACGCCGTTTTTTTGTCCGTAGATGGGGTCCCCGGCCACGGGATGATGCAGGCTCTGCATATGCACGCGGATCTGATGCGTACGCCCGGTCAGGATATGCACGTCCAAAAGCGCCGCGTTTTTCAGGTTTTCCAGCAGCGTCCACTCCGTCACCGCCTCGCGCCCGGCGGGGTCCACGGCCATGCGCTTGCGGTCCTTTGTGCTGCGGGCGATGGCCTTTTCCACCCGCCCGGACAGCTCGCGCATGCGACCATCCACCACGGCCAGGTAGTGTTTCTCCATCGTGCGCGCGCGCAGCTGGTCGCTCAGGCCCTGATGCGCCAGGTCGTTTTTGGCCACCATGAGCAGGCCGCTGGTATCCTTGTCCAGCCGGTGCACGATGCCGGGCCGCTTCACCCCGCCGATGCCGCTGAGGTCCTCCATGTGATAGAGCAGGGCGTTGACCAGCGTGCCGCTTTCATTGCCCGCGGCGGGATGCACCACCATGCCGCACGGCTTGACCACCACGGCCAGGTCCGCATCCTCATAGAGGATTTCAAGCGGGATGTCCTCCTTCTCCACGGGCGCTTCCCCGGCGTCGGGCACGGTCAGCTCCAGCGCGTCTCCCGCGGCAACCTTGAAGGCGGGCTTTTGGCGCGCCGTGCCGTTGACCAGGCACAGCCCCTGCTCAATCCACCGGGCCGCCTGCGACCTGCTGGCTCCGCTCACCTGCGCCGCCAGCAGGTCCAGACGCGCCTCTTCCCAGGCTACCGCCGTAATCTTCTGCATATGCCTTACGCTTCCTTCCAGTCCTGCGGACGAAACAGCAGGCTTGCCGCCATCATCGCCACGCCCGCGCAGATGGCAATATCCGCCACATTGCACACAAACCAGGGCAAAAACGGAAAATAGATCATATCTAGCACCCAGCCGTGCCACAGGCGCTCCAGAAAATTGCCCAGGAAGCCGCCCAGCACCAGCCCGCATGCCGTCTGCGTAAAGGGGGTGAGCCGGTAGCGCCTGAGCAGCAGCCAGCCCAGGGCAATCACCGCCAGGGGCAGCAGCATCCCGGCAACCCGATTGCCCGCAAACAGGCCCAGCGCCATGCCGTCATTGCGGGTCAGGCGCAGCTCCACCAGCCAGCCCAACCCCACCGTGCGCCCCGGCAGCAGCGCGGAGGCCAGCAACTTGGTCCCCGCGTCCAGCGCCAGCGTGGCCAGCAGCACCCCGATCATCCGTTTCATGCGGCACCTCTTATTCCAGTTGTTTCTGTACCACGCTGACGATCTGCGCCAGCATATCTCCGATCAGCGGCAGGTTATGGCGCGCCAGATCCTGCAGAACGATCACCAGAATGGCGCCCAGGATGGTAAAGCCCACCGCCATACCCACCCCGCGCGCCACGCCGCTGAAAAAGCTGGTCCAGAACAGGCGCTTGCGGTCGTCCACATAGCGCACGTAATCGGCCAGGCGCAGCCGCTCCATGGAAGCAATCCACCGGTCGATCTGGCGCACCACCAGGCTGGCTTTCTCGGCGTCCGTCGCCCCAGCATGTTCCGGCACGTCCATCTGGGCGCGGTCCTCGCTGTCCGGGGGACCGGAACAGGGCGCATCCTTGCACCAGCGCCGCCAGAGCCTTGCGTTCATGCATACCCACCTCCATGGTAGTTTGTACCGGAGGCGGTGAAACCATCAACGGATTTTGTTTTTCCCGCAAACGAGGCGCAGCGCCCGCCCGCCCAGGTCCTTGAGTCCTGCGCCGCTGTACACCAGCCAGATGGGCACGTGCGATACGCCGTAGCGCGGCAGGGGGGCATAGATGGCCGTGAACAGCGTGGCCACGAGCAGATAGACCGCCGGGGCATAATACCCGCGCCGCGCGCACCCGCCCAGGCGCGGGCACAGAAGCCCCCATGCCGCCAGGGCCAAACAGCCCCACCACACAAGGGCCATCAGCCTGTCGGACATCAGGTCCACCGTGCGCAGGTGGGAAACCGTCAGCGCCAGCGGCTTGTAGATCAGGTGGCTGGCCACAAAGGCCAGCGGATTTTCCGTAAACCACTGCCACAGGCGCTCCTTGCCCATTTCGCCCCGCCGGGCAAAGCGCCGCTCCATGTCGTCCTGATAGCCCTGCTCCCAGGCCTCGCGGTCCGACTGGAGCACGGCTTCCTCATAGGTTCCCTCCGGATAGCCAAAGCCTATGTAGGAGCCCATGAGCTGTATGTCGCCCCGGTTGGCGGTGAAGGGCACAAATTCGCCCGTGAGCAGGCCGTTTCTGACCCACCATGGGATGAACAGCAGCACAAAGGCCGCCATCGCGGCGCACGCGCGACGCAGCCACGGGCGCAGGTTTTCGCGGCGGCGCAGGAGCAGCGCGGCGGGCGCGACGAGCACCAGCAGCCCCAATCCCTTGAAAAAGGCCGCGCCGCACATGCACAGCACCCCGGCCCAGTACCGTCCCCAGCGCCACTCCCGCGCGCTGGCCAAAAGGAAATACATGGCGTACAGGTTCAGGCACATGTAAGGCGTTTCGGTCAGAAAGACGATGTTGACCGACAGCAGCGCCGGTTCCAGCACACACAGCCCGGCAGCAATCAGCCCCGCCGTGCGCGAGCACAGCAGCGCGCCCAGCAGATAGGCGGCGATGGCCGTCAGAAGCCCCATGCAGGAAAAGATGATATGCGCGGCTACCAGACCGGCCGGGTCGGCTCCCAGCAAAGCGATCAGCCCTCCCAACAGCACCGGCATGCCCGGACCGATGGCCGTGGTTTGCAGGCCGGGATCGGCATAGGCGATGTAGCCCGTGCGCGCGAAGGTGACGCCGCTGGTCAGATAGCCATTGTCGTCGGAATAGGTGTTCGGGCCCATGGCATAGGGCA
>USFL01000212.1 GCA_900553905.1 uncultured Eubacteriales bacterium
CCAGCTCCTCCTCGCCGGGGAACACGCTGCCAAAGGCCACGCCCTCCTCCAGCACGCGGGCATAGGTACCGCCGCCGGTAGCCACGCACTCGCGCGGGCGGTCGGTGGCCTCATGATATGCATCCAGCAGCGCCATGACCAGCTTGCTGTTGGGCGCCACGTGATGCGGGGCTTTCTGCTCGTCCACCGTGACCTCGATGCCCTCCAGCGCCGCGCGCACACAGGCGGTCAGGGCCGCATGGTCGCACAGGATGGGATAGCGGATATCCAGCGTGGCGTACAGCCCGTCCTTCTCGTTGTAGCGCAGGATGCCCAGGTTGCAGGTGAGGCCGCCGCTGGTTTCGTCCATGCAGCGGATGCCCAGGCCCAGGCCGTCATATTCCATACCCACCTGATCGGCGAGGGTGCGCAGCGGGCCGGTCACGCCCAGCGCGCGCAGCATGATGAGCAGCTGGCCGATGGCGTTGCGGGCCGCCTCGGGATAGGCCGCATGTCCGGGCACGCCCGTGGAGGTGAGCAGCACCAGGCCGCCTTGCATCTGCGCCTCCACCTGAATGTGCATATCGCCCGCCAGGTGATTGATCTTGGCGCACAGGGCCTCGTCGCCCTCCACCAGCGCGGTGGCAATGCCGGGAATGACGTTGCAGCGCTCGCCCACGCTGATTTCCTTCACACGCAGGCCGTCCTGCGCATACCCTGCGCGCAGGCTCAGGTGCAGCATGCCCTTTTCCGTGTTGATGACGGGATAGCTGGCGTCGGGGCTGAAGCCGGTGCGGGGCATGTCGCAATGCGCCAGGTAGTATTTCATGCACTCCCAGCCGCTTTCCTCGTCGCAGCCGAAGATGAGGCGCACCTCGCGCTTGAGCGGCAGACCCGCCTTTTTCATGGCGTACATGGCGTACAGCGCCGCCGCCGCGGGGCCCTTGTCGTCGGACATGCCGCGGCCGTACATGCGCCCTCCCTCGATCTCCGCGCCGAAGGGGTTCATGGTCCAGCCGTCGCCGGCCGGCACCACGTCCAGATGCACCAGGATGGCCAGCGGGTCCACGCCCAGCGGGCCCATGCGCACGTCGCCCGCATAGCCGTCGAAGTTGCGGGTTTCAAAGCCCATGGCCGCCGCATCCGAAAGCACCAGGTCCAGCGCCCGCCGCACCTCGCGGCCAAAGGGCGCGCCCGGTTCGGGGGCCGACTTCACGCTGGGCACCTGAATCCAGCCCTTCAGGGTGCGGATCATTTCGTCCCGCAGCTCGTCGATGATGATGCTCAGGTCTTGCACGTTTGTGTTCCCTCCATCTATGTTGATTTTTTGTTTTCTTATTTCAGCGCCCGCTCGATCTGCCCGGCGGCCAGGCGCACTCGCTCATGCGGGCAGGCCAGGTTTACGCGCAGGAATCCCTCGCCCGCCGCTTCGCCAAAGAAGGTGCCGGGCGTAAATTCCACCCCAGCGGCCCGCGTGCGCTCCATCAGCTGCGCGGTGGTCAGGCCCCAGGCGCGCAGGTCCAGCCAGCCCAGGTACGTGGCCTCCAGCGGGGTGAGCACCGCGCCGGGCAGGCGCTTTTCCACCTCTTCGCGCAGGATCGCATAGCCCTCGGCCACGTAATCGAGCATCGCATCCAGCCATGCGTCGCCGTGGGCAAAGGCGGCCTCGGTAGCGACCATGCCGAAGATGTTGCCGGATACGACGCCCGCGTCGCGCAGCGTTTTTTCCAATCGTCCCAGCAGCGCCTGATCGCGGCAGAAGGCCGCCGCCTGCTGCAGGCCCGCCAGATTGAAGGTCTTGCTCGCGCTGGTCATGGAGATGGCACGCACGCCCGCCTCCGCAGCCAGGTCGAGCACCGGGACGAACGTCCGCGGCCGGTAGACAAAGTCCTCGTGGATTTCATCGGAGAGCAGCAACACGTCGTAGCGGGCCAGCACGGCGAGCAGTGCCTTGAGCTCCTCCCGACTCCACACGCGCCCCACGGGATTGTGCGGGCTGCACAGGAACATCATGCGCGCGCCCGCGCGGCATGCGTCCTTCACGCTCTCCAGGTCCATGGTGTAACGGCCTGCCTCGTCGCGCTTGAGCGGGCACTCCGCCGCCTCGCGGCCGTTGTCGCGCACAGAGGCGTAGAAGGGTCCGTACACCGGCGGCTGCACGATGATGCGGTCGCCGGGCTGCGTAAAGGCCAGCACCGCCGCCTTTAGCCCGGATACCACGCAGGGCAGCATGATCTGCTCGGAGGACGTCAGCTTCAGCCCGTGGCGGCGTTCCATGAAGCCCAGCATGGCCGCGACCGCGCTCTCCGTCTGCTCGGTATAGCCGTAGATGGGATGGGCCGCGCGTTCGCGCAGGGTGTTGACCACCTCGTCCGGGCAGCGGAAATCCATGTCCGCCACCCACATGGGGTTGGTCACGCGCGGGTCGCGCGCCATGGCTGAATCCCATTTTTCACAGGCCGTGCCCCGCCGGTCGATGGGATGATCAAAAAAAGCCCGGTCATACATCCTTGGTATCCTCCCCAGCGGCCTCAAGGGGCGCGGCGCAGCGCAGCACCCAGTAGCCGCTTTTCTTTTCCACCGCGGCCACCTCGGCAAACAACGTGGCCAGATAACTCATCGCCGAGGGCGCGCCCTGCTGCTTGCGGATGACCAGAAACAGCCGTCCTCCCGGCAGCAAGCTCTTCGCCCCGTCGGCGAACATGCGGTAGATGACCGCCTTGCCCGCACGGATGGGCGGGTTTTGCAAAATGGTGGCGAAGCGCCGCTCCGCCAGGGCGGCATAGCCGTCGCTCTCCAGCACCTCGGCGCGCACGCCGTTGCGGCGCGCGTTTTCACGCGCCAGATCGCAGGCCCGGCGGTTCACGTCCGCCATGGTGACGGACAGCTCCGGCCAGCGCGCGCCCACGGCCACGCCGATGGCTCCGTAGCCGCAGCCCATGTCCAGCACGGGTCCGGTGAGGTCTTCGGGCAGGGCGTGCAGCAGCACTTCGGTGCCCCGGTCCAGCTCCCGGCGGGAAAATACGCCGCTATCGGTGGCAAAGACCAGATCGCGTCCGCCATAGGAAAAGCGCACCTCGCCGGGACGATGATCGCTGGAGGGCTCGGCGGTATAGTAATGATCGTTGGCAGGCGGCATGGCTTACCCTTCCTTATCGTTGGGTTTGAGGACGGCCCGGCGCAGGGCCGCCACCTCTTCGGGCAACAGCTCGCGCAGGCCGCCGGGCGGAAGATCGTCCGGCAGCGCCAGCGGACCGAAGGAAGCGCGATGCAGGGCCGTGACCTCATGCCCGCGCGCCGAAAACATGCGCTTGATCTGATGATACTTGCCCTCGCGCACCTCTACAGCGGCCCGGCTTTCGCGTTCGTCCGCGCTCAGAATGGTAAGCCCGGCGGGCAAGGCGGTAAAATCGCTCAGGGGCACACCCGCGGCAAACGCCGCCACGTCCTCCCCGTCCAGCCGCCCGGTCACGCGGGCCACGTAGCGCTTCCACACGTGCCGGCCGGGAGCCAGCAGCGCATGGGCCAGCGCGCCGTCGTTGGTAAGCAGCAGCAGCCCGGTCGTATCCTTGTCCAGCCGGCCCACGGGCAGCACGCGCCGCCGCAGAAGCGCCGGCGGAACCAGGTCCATCACCGTCTGCGCACGCCCGTCGCGGGCGGCGGTGAGTACGCCGGCGGGCTTATGGAGCATAAAGTACTGCAAGGCGCTATCGCGCACAGGCTGGCCCGCGAGGGTCACCTCGTCGCCCTCCCCCACCTTGGCGGCAGGGTCGCGCACGGTCACCCCGTTGATCTGCGCCAATCCGTCGCGCACGGCGCGCACGGCCTGGCTGCGCGTGCGCTCGCCGCTCTGGGCCAGGTATTTATCCAGCCGGACGGCGCTCACGCGCGGGGCCCGTTTTCACCGGGGGTGAAG
>USFL01000213.1 GCA_900553905.1 uncultured Eubacteriales bacterium
CACAGGGGCCGGTCGTTGTACAGATGGGATACCTCCCGCTCCAGGCAGTCCACCGGCAGCCGGTTGCCCAGCCGGTCGGTCAGGAAGCCGCAGAAAATCTTGCCGAAGATCAGCGCGACGCCGAGATAGGTCATCAGCCACGCGACGGACGCGGACGGGATGCCCCGGCTGACGAAATGGACCGTCAGGTGGCTGAAGCCCGGCCCAGCGGGCCCCGCCAGCATCACAACGGCCAGCAGCATCGCGCACCACTGCAAGCGTCCAAGGGGCCTTTCCGGCTCCGCGGCGCGGGACGCGGCCTTCGTCTCCTCGCCCGCGGTGTAGGGGAGCATGCCCAGATCCTCCGGCCGGTCGCGGATGAGCAGCAGGATGAGAAGTGAAGCGAGCGCCGTAATCGCCGCTTCCGTGTAGAAGGCGAAGGACAGGGAGCGCTTCTCGATCAGGGTCGTGATGAGCGGCGGCATGACGATCGTGGCGATGCCGCTGCCGGTCGTGCCGATGCCGAAGGCCAGCCCGCGGCGCGCGTGGAACCAGCGGCCGATGAGCAGCGAGATGGGCACGGTCCCCGCCCAGGAATAGGCGAAGCCGCCCATGGCGGAAGCAAGGCAATAGGCCGGGAACGCGCTCGTCGCGGCAAAGAGCAGCCGCGAGCAGACCTCGAGCAGCGCGCCCATGGCCACGGTGGCGCGCAGGGTGAATCGGCGGCAGATGTGCTCCACCGTCATCATTCCAACGATGGAGAAAAGGCAGCGCACCGTGATGAGCAGCGAGCACTGCGTGTTGCTGAACCCATAGCGTGAGAGGATATAGGGCTGGTAGACGGTAAAAACGTTGGAGTTGAGCCCCATGGCCACAAAGAGCATCAGCGTGCACGCGCCGCAGATGACCCATGCGTAGTGGATGCGGGGGGATTTGCATTCTTTTTGCATAGCGGTTGTCCCTTGCGCCGCTCAGCACGGCGCGTCTGTGAATTTCGGCATGGTCTTGGACCCCTCCGGCATCAGCGCAATGCTGCGCCTTGGATCATAGCCGCCCGCGTCGGCCAGCGCGAGCGCTTCTTCCATACCGGCGGCGAGGAGGATCTTCGCGTTGGCGAACTGCTCGCGCGGGATCTGCGAGACGAGGATAAAGCGGAAGCGCTCTGCCGTCAGGGTGAAGAGGTAGCCCATGAAGCCGCCGATGGTAAAGTTTGCTCTGAGGGCGGTCTCACGCTCGGCCATCGTTTTAAATTCCGTGATCTGGCGGGCGCAGTCCGGGTCGCCGAAGCCCTCCGGGCATTCCGCCATCATGACGATCGTGCCGCCGGGCTTTACCATCTGCGACACGTTGGCCAGCGCCTTGGACGACTGATAGAGGTTGATGTCCTTCGGTGCGCCGCCGGCAGAAACGATGGCATAGTCGCAGCGGGCGCGGACGCTGACGCTGTCCAGCTGATCGACAAGCTCCGTAGCCGCGCGGTGCGCCTGCACCCAGTCTCCGGCAAAGGCCTTGACGATCTGGTGCTCGCCGCCAACGACGATGTTGACGAGATAGTCGGGCTTTGCAAAGGCGGCGGCTTCCATCAGGTCCTCGTGCATGGGGTTGGTCTCGTCCATGCAGCCGCAGCGGATCCCGGCGTGGATGCCGTTTCCAAAGCCCGGCCTGAGCACCTGGCAGTGGTTTGTGTTGATCGTTTTCCGCCCGGCGATGCCGGGTACGACGCTCTTGCGCCCGCCGCCGTAGCCGGCCATGGAGTGACAGGTCACGCCGCCGGTCAGGATGAGCTTGTCCGATTCCAGCGCGGTCGAGTTCAGATAGACGGGCGTGCCGCGCCGCGTGGTCCCCACGTAGGTCAGGTGCTCCTTTTCGTCGCACTGGTGGTCGATGACCTGAAAGCGGCGGTAAAGGGCCTCGCCGAGCAGGGCGAGATGCTCCTCGGGCGTCTGGCGGCGGTGCGTGCCGTTCGCGGAGAGAATGCGGATGTCCCGGTCCGGCACGCCGATCTCGTTGAGCCTTCGGATGACGAACGGGAGATACTGGCTCGTGGGCTGCCAGCTGCGCGTGATGTCCGAGATGATAATGCAGACGGTATCCCCGGCGTGCACGACCTGCTCGAGCGGCGGCGCGCCGACCGGCGCGGCAAACGCCTGCTCGACAAGCTTCTCCGGCGTATCGCAGGCCTGCTCGAGCGCGTGCGGCAGCAGAATGTCCTGCACCTCACCTGCGGGGAGGGGAAAGGAGATCTCGGAATCGCCGTATCGCATGGTGTACATTTGACTATACCTCCTACAATAAAGTTACGGTTAAAGGCGCGGCAGCCAGCCGCGTCTTTTCCCATCTCAAAGCCGAAGCTGTTAGAATGGGAGAGAAAATGGTCTGACATAGCTCACCTTGGGCCAACACGCCCGTAAATGAGTCCGTCAGCCGCCTCTCTCATTCGCAGCATTCGATTTGCGCAGGTAGAGCCACCTTGTGCGCTCGCGTCACCCAGGAGATTGAACAGGCAATGAGGAAAGGGCGGAAAGCCATATCCAATCACAAGGAGGAACAAAATGAACGCAGTTGGGATCGATGTTTCCAAAGGGAAAAGCATGGTGGCTGCCCTGCGGCCAATGGGTGAAGTGGCGTTGCTGCCACAGGAATTTCTCCACACCGAGGTCGGTCTGGAGCAGATGGCTTACGCCATCCTTACGCTGGGGGAAGATACCCGCGTCGTCATGGAGGCCACCGGGCGCTACCATGAGCCGGTAGCTGCTGCACTGCATGAGTACGGCATCTATGTCTGTGTCCTGAATCCGCTGTTCATCAAGCAGAGCGGAGGCGGTTCTATCCGCAAGGTCAAAACCGACAAGGCCGACGCCATGAAAATCGCCAAGTATGGCCTTGACAACTGGGTGGATCTGCGGGAATATACTCCCATGGACACGATAAGACAACAACTGAAGCTGTGCAGCCGCCAGTATAACCTCTACATGAAAACGGTGGTATCGCTGCAAAACAATCTCATTTCACTGACCGACAAGACCTTTCCCGGCGTGAACGAACTGTTCTCCAGCCCGGAGCGTGCGGACGGCCACCAGAAATGGGTGGACTTTGTCATGACCTTTTGGCACTGCGACTGCATCTGCCGCGCCAGCGAAAAGGCATTCACCGAGCGTTACCAGAAGTGGTGCAAGCGCAAGGGTTATCATTTCAGCGCGGAAAAGGCACTGGATGTCTATGCCGGAAGCTGCGGCCATTTCACCACGCTGCCGAAGAACGACAACACAAAGCTGCTCATTACGACCGCTGCCCAGCAACTGCTCGCAGGCAAGATGACGCTGGCCGCTCTGCGCGCCGAGATGACACGCCTTGCAAAGCGGCTGCCGGAGTACGATACCGTGCGGGCCATGTACGGTGTTGGCGAAACCACTGCCGCGCAGCTTATGGCTGAGATCGGGGATGTACGCCGTTTTCCCCGCCGCAGTTCTATTGTGGGCTTCGCCGGTGTTGATCCGGCTGTGGACCAATCCGGCAAACACGAGGCAAAAAGCACTCCAACAACCAAGCGCGGCTCTCCGCACTTGCGGAAAACACTGTACCAAATTGTCTGTACATATCTGAGAAAAGCTCCAGAGGACGAGCCGGTGTACCAGTTCCTCGATAAGAAACGCACCGAGGGCAAGCCGTATTTCGTTTACATGACCGCTGCACAAAACAAGTTCCTGCGCATCTACTATGCCCGCGTGAAAGAATGCCTTGAGGATTTCGACGCGCAGCAGAACTCCGCACAGAGTTAAGCTAACTGCCAATTCCATCCCGGCTGGTGATACATCTTTTCTCCAGCCTGTTTTGTTATACCCTTTTCAGTCTCGCAAATTTTGCGGGACTTTTTTCTTTTCAGCTATTGACTTTTGTTTGCAGGACTCATTTC
>USFL01000214.1 GCA_900553905.1 uncultured Eubacteriales bacterium
CAGGACGCGATAGCGGGAATACTCGTCAATGGCGGTGTACTGATACAGCTTCAGCTGTGGGTCGGCGATGCAGCGCCGGGGTACGACCTTCACGTCGATCTGAACACGCTGGCCGGGATATTGCATTTGCTCGTAGGGTTTGGGTTTGTAGGGTTTCTTCTTTTCTACCTGCGCTGTCCAGCCTTCCCTTCGCATCACCCGCCACAGGCTTTCGACGGTTCGTGTATATCCTCGTTTCCGCATTCGCGCCCATAGCTCCACAATTCCAAGCTTGGGATTTCGTCGGTGCATATCAGAAATGAGCTTGAGTTCCTCAGGGGTATGCTGGTTGGGGTGGCTATGAGGACGCCGGGACCGGCAGGCCAGGGATTGCAGGGAACCGTCGTAGCGGGCACGCCAGAAGTAGATGTAAGACCGGCTTTTGTTGTACTTGCGGCTTGCCCGGCTTACACCGTACTTTTGGGCGTAGGTGAGCAGAGACTGGCGGTATTTCATGTCCTGTGTTATACTGTTCATGAGGCTTGAGCTCCTTCCTTAGTTGTTGTCGCAATTCAACTATACCAGATGGGCGCTCAGGTCTCATCCTTTTTTTCTTCACTGTCCAATATGTATTGTAGCGCTACAAAATTTCTTTTTAAAATCCATGTTTTCTCTTGTCAAACTCCGCGAACCGTGATACAATAGACAGGCTGTTATGAATGCAAACTCCCGTTAGGAGGTGTAGTTATGGGCAAGTTTTGTGAGGTTTGTGCGAAGGGCTCTATGAGCGGCCACAACGTGAGCCACTCCAACCGCAAGACCAACCGCATTTGGGCGCCGAATGTGCAGCGCGTCCGCGTCGTGGTCGATGGTCAGGCCAAGCGTCTGAACGTGTGCACCCGTTGCCTGCGCAGCGGCAACGTGCAGCGTGCGCTGCCCTCCAAGTCCAACGTGGAAGCCTAATGGGATAACCGATTGGACATCAAATGCCCCGTGCCGGATGACGGCGCGGGGCGTTTTGCTGTGTGAAAATATGAAAGCAGCTGTGCCCTCCCTCGCCTGTGCACGGGCGGGACAGCTGCTTTTGTTGGCTTTACGGCGTGGTTTCCTCCACCCGGATGCGGAAGCTGACCCAGCCTTTCGCCCCTCCGCAATAAAGGGCCTCGTCATCGTCCTCCACATAGGTGGAAACCTCGTAGGGCACGCACAGGCTCATCTCGCCGCCGGTCTGACCCGACAGCGCTTCCCGCGCCTTTTGGGCTTGCGTCACGAGGCGCTCCTTCTGCGCTTCTTCCATGCCCTCATGGGCCATCACCTGCGCATCATAGCTCTCGTCCAGCCAGGGAAGCTCTATCTTAAGCACCGTGATGACCGCGTTGTCCTCCCCCACAAAGCTGTCCATGCTGCTGCCATTGCCCAGTATTTCCACCGCGTTGTCCGGGGTCCCCAGCAGTACCCGGTCCGCCTCAAAGAGCAGCAGTTCCTTCGTGCCGTCCCTCATCATCTCCCGCACGGGACCAAAGCCCTTTTCCGTGAGCAGCCAGTGTTCGCTCCGGGCCTCCTCGTCCTCGGCCAGCGCCTCCGCGTCATCCCCCACATAGCTGCCGTCGGGGTCCAGGTTCCACATGGGGTGCAGCTCCTGTGTCCGCGGGTCCGCTTCTACGGCGCGCAGCGATACCGTCAGCAGCTTCTCCTGCGGGACCCATGCCGCGTCCTGCACGGTCACATGCACGGGCGTTCCCTCCGACTGCTCCTGCTGTGTCACGATCTGCAGGTTGTCCATGATGGCCTGATGCTTCTGGGGCTCGTGTTCCTGATAGGCGGTGAAACGGTTGTTGTAATACCATACCTGCCCCTGCATGATCACCGCGTAGGCAATGCCGCACAGCAGCGCCAGCACCGCCGCCACGATCAGCGCCGCGCGCAGGCGCGGAATGCGACGGGGTTTGTCCTCCAGCTGTGCAAGTGTCTGATTGATTCGCCCGGTGAACGCGGGCGGCGTATCCCCGAAGGCACGGTCCAGATCTTTTTCACGCATCGTCCGTTTCCTCCTCTCCCAGCAGCTCCTTGAGTTGCCGTCGCGCGCGGTGCACGCGCGCCTTCACCGTGCCCTCCGGCACGCCCAGCATATGCGCGGCCTCGCGCATGGTATATCCCTCCAGACAGGTCAGCGTCAGCGGCAGGCGGTAGTGGGGCGGCAGGCTGAACAGCGCCTCATGCAGCGCTGCGTCCGCGCCGGGCGGCTCTGCCGCGCCGGGTTCGGGCGGCTGCGCCATGGGCAGCATGCGCCGCCTCCTGCGCAGCAGCGTCTTGCTCTCGTTGATCACAACGCGCATGAGCCAGGTGTCAAAATACCGTTCGTCGCGCAGCGTGTCACGCCGCCTCCAGGCGCGCAGCAACGCCTCCTGGACCGCGTCGGCTGCGTCCGGCACGTTTCCGGTATAGCTCATGGCCACGCGGTACAGCCTGCGTTCCATCCGCCGGACCCCCTCGGAAAAGGTCTGCTTGTCCATGTTCCTCCCCCTTTCCTTCATTAGAAGCGCCAGGCGCCCCAAAGGTTGCATTCCGCGTAAAAAAGCAGTCCCCGACAAGCATACTCCTGCCGGGGACCGTCTGGCAAGCCGTTTACAGCGGCCTTGTCACCGTGCGCTGACCATTTTCGCGCTCCACGCGATAGAAGCCGATCAGGTTTGAGGGATGGAGCTGCTCATAGACCTCCATCACATGCCGCGCATCATTCAGCTCGAAGCGGATGCTCAGCCCGCAACCCACCGACACGTCGCGAGGTGTGGTGATGACCGACACGCGCACGCCCGCGCGGCGCAGCGCTCCTTCAAACTTGAGCACCTGCTGGCGCGAGCGGAATGACGCGATCCCGAAAACTTCCTGCTGCATGGGTTCATTTCCCCCCTCCCTGCTCATACAGTATGCGTAGAGCGGCCCGCGTGTGTGGGGCCTCGAAGGAGGTTTTCGGGATGATCTATCTGGACAACGCCGCCACCTCGTTTCCCAAACCGCCCATGGTGGTGCGCGCCATGGCGGGCACGCTGCAAAAGCTCGGCGGCAATCCGGGCCGTTCGGGACATGCGCTGTCGCTGTGCGGCGGACGCATCATCCAGCACTGCCGCGAGCTGCTGGCCGAGGCTTTCGACGCGCCCGCGCCCGAAAACGTCATCTTCTTCCCCAGCTGTACCGAGGCTCTCAACACCGCCATCCGTGGCTCGCTGTGCGAGGGGGATGAGGTGATCTGCTCCCACGCCGAGCACAACGCCGTGATGCGCGTGCTCAAGGGGCTGGAGGAGCAGGGGGCCATCCGCGTGCGCATGCTCGCGCCCAACAGCCTGGGGCTGATCGCTCCGGAGGCGCTGGCCGCCGCGGTCACGCCGCGCACGGCGCTGTGCGTGATCTGCCATGCCAGCAACGTGACCGGCGTCGTGCAGCCGGTGCAGCAGCTTTCGCGCGCGCTCAAGCCCTACGGCGTGCCCCTGCTGGTGGACGCCGCGCAGACGGCGGGCATTCTGGATGTATCACTATCTTCGCTGGGCGCGGACATGATCGCCATGCCGGGTCACAAGGGACTGCTGGGTCCGCACGGCACGGGCGTGCTGGTGCTGGGCCGCGGCATGCTGCCCCGGCCGCTGGTGGTGGGCGGCACCGGCTCGCAGAGCGAAAGCATGATTCAGCCCGAACAGCTTCCCGACCGCTACGAAAGCGGCACCGCCAACCTGCCGGGGATTGCGGGCCTGCTGGTTGGAGCGCGCTTCGCGCTGTCTCACAGGGAGGAAATTGAGCAGTACGAGGATTCCCTGGCGCGCGACCTGCGCACGCGTCTGTCCGCCCTGCGCGGCGTGCGCGTGCTGGGCCACCCCGCCGCGCCCAAGGTGGGCGTAGTCAGCTTTGTGC
>USFL01000215.1 GCA_900553905.1 uncultured Eubacteriales bacterium
CATGGCCGTGATGATGGTGGCGGGCAACCAGGCCCGTATGCCCAAGGGTCTTTTGAAGGGCATCCGCACCATGACGGTCAACATCGTGATGGAGATGGGCTACGCGGCGGACCTGCACCGCGAGGCCCTCATCGCCACCGGCGTGGTGCTGTTTGTGTTCATTTTGCTGATCAACGCGCTGTTCTCGGCGCTCAACAGGAGGCAGGTGCAATGAAGCGCGTTCGTTTGCTGGTCCGAAATGCGGCGCGGTATCCGGGTTCGTTTCTGGCACGCCTGCTCTGCGGGACGGCGGCCCTGATCGTCGCGGGCGCGCTCGCGCTGATTATCGGCTATATCCTTATCACCGGCATCCCCAATCTCAAGCCCAGCCTGTTTGCGCTGGAATACAACAGCGAAAACGTGAGCCTGCTGCCCGCTTTGTTCAATACCGTCATCATGACGCTCCTGTCCCTGCTGCTGGCCGTGCCGCTGGGCGTGGGCGGGGCGATTTATCTGGCCGAATACGCCAATCGTTCCTCCAAGATCGTCAAGGCCGTGCGCCTCACCGCCGAAACGCTTGCGGGCATCCCGTCCATCCTGTACGGACTGTTCGGCATGATGTTTTTCGTGACCTCGCTCCGGTGGAGCTATTCGCTGCTGGCGGGCGGAATGACGCTGGCGGTGATGATTCTGCCCCTCATTTTGCGCACCACGGAGGAAGCGCTCCTCTCCATCCCGGACAGCTACCGCGAGGGCAGCTTCGGCCTGGGTGCGGGCAGGCTGCGTACGGTCACGCGCATCGTGCTGCCGCCGGCCATGAGTGGGATCCTGGCGGGTGTGATTCTGGCCATCGGCCGCGTGGTGGGAGAGACCGCCGCCCTCATCTACACCGCCGGTACCGTGGCGGACTGGCCCAGCGGCGTGATGAGCTCCGGCCGCACGCTGGCGGTGCATATGTATGTGCTCTCCGGCGAGGGCCTGCACGTGCCTGAAGCCTCGGCCACGGCGGTGGTGCTGCTGGTGATCGTGGTGGGCATGAACGCCCTGAGCGCCTTCGTGGCAAAGAAACTGACAAGGGGATAGCGCATGGATAAGCTGAAGATTGAAAATCTCGATCTCTATTATGAGAAGTTCCACGCCCTCAAGGGCATCGATTTGAGCATTCCCCGCAACCGCATCGCGGCGTTTATCGGGCCGTCCGGCTGCGGAAAGAGCACGCTGCTCAAGACCCTCAACCGCATGAACGACCTGGTGCCCGGCTGCCGCGTAACAGGCAAGGTGCTGCTGGACGGCACCGACGTACTGACCCCGGATACCGACGTCAACCTCCTGCGCAAGCGCGTGGGCATGGTGTTTCAAAAGCCCAATCCCTTCCCCATGAGCGTGTACGACAACATCGCCTACGGCCCGCGCACGCACGGCGTTCACGGGCGGGCCCGACTGGACGAGCTGGTGGAGCAGTCCCTCAGGCAAGCGGCCATCTGGGACGAGCTCAAGGACCGGCTGCAAAAAAGCGCCATGGCCCTCTCCGGCGGCCAGCAGCAAAGGCTGTGCATCGCCCGCGCCCTGGCCGTGCAGCCGGAGGTGTTGCTCATGGACGAGGCGACCTCCGCGCTCGACCCCATCTCCACCGGCAAAATCGAGGAACTGGTGGTGGAGCTCAAGGAGCAGTATACCATCGTGATGGTCACGCACAACATGCAGCAGGCCCTGCGCGTAAGCGACCAGACCTCCTTTTTCCTGCTGGGGGAAATCGTGGAGACGGGCCCCACGGAAAAGCTGTTCTCCAACCCCCGCGAAAAGCGCACCGAGGATTACATCACAGGGAGGTTCGGCTGATATGCGCCGGCAATTTGACGAGCAACTGGAGGAGCTGGCCCGCGAGATGATCTCCATGGGCGCGATGATCGAAAGCGCCATCGACAAGGCATGCGACGCGCTGATGCGCCATGACGTGGCGCTGGCGCAAAGCGTGATGGAGGCCGATCACCTCATCGACCAGAAGGAACGGACCATCGAAAGCATGTGCCTGCGGCTGCTTCTGATTCAGCAGCCCATTGCGCGCGACCTGCGCAAGGTCAGCTCCGCGCTGAAGATGATCACCGATATGGAGCGCGTGGGCGATCAGGCTGCGGATATCTGCGAGATCGTGACCATGATGGACGGCATGGAGGGGCTGGACAATCCCCGCCTGATGCGCGACATGGCGCGCGAGACCGTCGATATGGTACACAAGGTCATTGACGCATACGTTGCCAGTGATGTACACTTGGCACGGGCAGTCATGGCGGCCGACGACGTGGTGGACGATCTGTTCATGCGCGTGAAGGCGGAGCTGATCGAACTGCTCAGGCGCGACGCATCCCGGGGCCAGCAGGCGCTGGATATCCTGATGATCGCCAAATACTTTGAACGCATCGGAGACCACGCCGTGAACATCGGGGAATGGGTGGAATTCTCCGTAACCGGTTCCTATAAGGGAGAAGAGCTTCAATGATCTACGTCGTAGAGGACGATCCGGGCATCCGCGAGCTGGAGTGCTACGCGCTGAAACAGGCGGGCTTTGAAGCGCGCGGCTTCGAGGAAGGACAGTCCTTTCTGGAGGCCGTGCGCGTTCAGCTGCCCCAGCTGGTGCTGCTGGATGTGATGCTGCCCGGCGAGGACGGCAACCGCCTGCTGGCCCGGCTCCGGCAGGACCCCCGCACCCGCCGCCTGCCGGTGATCATGGTCACGGCGCGCGGGGAGGAGATGGACAAGGTGCAGGGCCTGGATGGCGGCGCGGACGATTATATTGTCAAACCCTTCGGCGTGATGGAGCTGCTCAGCCGCGTCAGGGCGGTGCTTCGCCGCGCGAAGGACGAGCAGCCCCAGGATGAGCTCGCCGCGGGCTGCCTGCGCATGGATGTGGCGCGTCACCGGGTCTTTGCGAATGGACGGGACGTGACTTTGACCCATATGGAATTTGAGCTGCTGCGCTACCTGCTGATCAACCGGGGCATTGCGCTTACGCGCGAGAGGCTGCTGGATGCGGTATGGGGCGTGGATTATCCCGGCGATACCCGCACCGTGGACGTGCATATGCGCACCCTGCGCGTCAAGCTGGGCGAGGCCAGCCGCTGCCTGCAAACGGTGCGCGGCGTGGGCTACCGATTGGAGGATGCGGATGCAGAAAAGAATCTTTAGAGGCTTGCTGCTGCTCACGCTGGCCACGGCGCTGACGGTCGGGCTGCTGGCGGCGGCGGTGAGCTACCGCCAGTCCGGCGAGCAGCTGGAGAGCCAGCTGTGGCAGGAATTGGACATGCTGTCCACGCTGATGGAGCAGGCCGCGGATCAGGAGGCCGAGGAGACGGCGCTCAAGGCGCTGAACATGCCCAACCGCCTGACGTGGATCGCGCCGGACGGCACGGTGCGCTACGATAACCAGAGCAGCGCCGCCGGCATGGAAAATCATCTGGGCCGCGAGGAAATCACCGAAGCAAGCGAAACGGGCGCCGGCTTTGCCCGCCGTTTTTCCCAGACCCTGCTGGAGGAGCAGCTCTACTGCGCCCAAAAGCTGTGGGACGGCAGCTACCTGCGCCTCTCCGCTACGCAGAGCAGCCTGGCCGGATCGCTGTGGCGCATGGGCTGGGCGCTGGCGGCGGGCATCGCGGCGTTGCTGATCGTGGCCGCCGTCCTCTCCCGGCTCTGGACGCGGTCGCTGGTGAGGCCCATCAACGAAATCAACCTGGAAAATCCGTTGCAAAACCGTGTTTACGACGAGCTGACGCCCATGCTGCGCCGCATGGCGGAGCAAAACCGGCGCTTGGAAACGCAGATGCGGGAAATC
>USFL01000216.1 GCA_900553905.1 uncultured Eubacteriales bacterium
GCCAAGCAGCTTCTTGAATACTTCCATCATTCCCAAGGCGGTAAGTCTCCTTACTTATGGCGATGATACGACAAGCGCATCATAACTCATCCTATATTATAGCATGAATATGCGGGAGGGAGCAAGGCAATTGGGGGAACAGGAGGCAGGCGTCGTGTAAATTCATCCGACAGCCGGCCTGTTTTCTGCATGGCTAGGCCCGGCTGACGGGGACGTGGCGCGTCTGCGCGCAAAGAAGTCCCAGCAGCACAGGGGCAGCGAGCATCAGGTAATACTGATACCGTATGATGGCACAGGGGCCCATCAACAGTGTGGACAGATAACTCAGCAGCATGCATCCGGCGAACAGGACACAGCGCTTCCGGCAATACCAGGCCCACGCCAGCACAAAGCCCAGCAGCCAGGTGTAAAGGGCCGGGTGCAGCAGTAGCCACAGCACGGGAAAGCGCTGATAGCCATTGCGTGAGAACAGTTCGCCAAACAGCGCGCGCAGCCCCGGAAGAAGCGAGGGCGCGTCGATTCCCGTGGATGCATTGTGTCCCAGCACCATGCATCCAACATATGAACCTTCCACCTCGTCATAGGTGGTGGCAAAAGTAAAATCGTTTACATACCAAAAGCCGCAGGTATTCAAGAGAAATGCGTCGATGTATTCAATGGGGAAATGAAGGGCCTCGCGCGCCCACAGCTTGAGGAAATACGTCATGCGCTCAGGCGTTGTGACTTTGGCGCTGCGCTTGGTGAAGTCCGCCCGGTCGGGCGCATAGTTCTCGGCGTCGGGCAGCACTTCACGAATTTCATATCCCACCGGTACCGACAGGCCATAGCGATCATATACGCGCGCAAGCTGCTGGCAGGGAACGCTCATCAGCTCCCGCACCGAGCCGTCCACGGCGCCCGTGGCGGCGGACAGGGCCGTCATGCCTCCTTCGGCGATTACGGCCCCCGCCAGAATGACCGCAAGCACGCGCTTGCCCAGTTTCCGGCGGAAAAACAGAAAAGATACGAAAACCAGTACGATAAAGCCATATATCGCATTGTTGCGAAACATGCACGCTGCCGCGATGAGAATGGCGTCGGCCAGAAGGACCCGCTTACGTTTGCGTCTGGACGGCTCAAGGATAAGACGGCAGATTTCCACGGCCGCTGTCAGCATACAGGCGGCAAAGAGAATGTCCTTGGTTCCGCTGGCGGCCATGATGGCATGCTGCGGAGAGAGGGCAAAAAAGAGGAAGAGAGCCATCCAGAGGCCCCGCGGGCAACCAATCGAAGCCAGCCAGGCCATGGCGTAGGCTATGGAACAGGCCAGCAGAAACGCCTGCACCAGTGTGTAAAGCCCGTATCCCAGCGAAGCGCTTCCAAGAGCGGCGCCCAACCGGTAAAACGCTTCGATAAACAGCGTATGCAGAAGCGGATGGTGGGACGAATAGTTGCCCGAAACGATCTGATAGATCTGAAAATCCATATCATAGCCGGTGATGCCGGGGAAATACGCAACCAGCACCGGCGACCAGCACAGCACGAGCAATGCCAGCACAACCCAAAACGTTCGGCCTATCTTCAGATGCAGGGTTTTGGAAAAACGGGACATTGCGCGAAAGACCCCGATGGCGGCGGCGCCTGCCGCCGGGCCGGCGGCAACCCCCAGGACGATGCTTGCCACGAGGCCCCACAGGCCGGTTTCGCCATGGGTCTCCAGACGCAGGCCAAGGCCCATGGCAAGCATAAAGAACCCTCCAAAGAGGCCGAAAGCGACTTTTAACCGCCTGTCCGGATTGCGCCAGAAGAGGGAGCCGCCCAGCCACAGAAGCGCCGCTGCCAGCAGCCATTCAAAGCGGTGCGTATGACAAAAGTCCGTCAGCCAGGCGGTGAGAAATACGGCAAAAAGAGCGCAAAGCCCACCCAATCCCGCTGCCCGGCGTGCGCTCAAGGCGCTTTCGTTCATGAGCAATTCCTCCGTTCCAATGAACTGTCCCTGATTATACCATGCCATTTATTTGCATGCAAACCGCAAGCCGAAACAAAAAACGGCGCGAAACGGATGGTTTCCCGTTTCGCGCCATCTTTTTGCGCGTCCTTGTTCAGATGACGAACTGCTCCATGTACCGCTTGGAAAGGCGCAGGGAATCCAGCACCTTCTCACGGCTGCCCTCAAAGGAGCGGTCCTCGACCTCGATGCAGGTGTAGCCGTCGTAGCCGATGTCGGTCAGCGCCGATACGTAGCGTCCCCAGTCCACATCGCCCAGGCCCGGCAGCTTGGGACTCATATAGTCCAGCGGATAGGCCATGGTGCCCACCTGGCGCAGCTTGTCGGGGAAGAGCTTGATGTCCTTGTAATGGACATGGAAAATCTTGTCCTTAAACTCATAGAGGGGCTGGATATAGTCCATCATCTGCCACACGAAGTGCGAGGGATCGTAGTTGATGCCCAGGTTGGGGGAGGGCAGGCGCTCGAACACCTTGCGCCAGATCGCCGGCGTGGTCATCAGGTTCTGCCCGCCGGGCCACTGGTCCGGGCCGAAGAGCATGGGGCAGTTTTCGATGGCGATGCGCACGCCCAGCTCCTCGGCAAGCCTGAGGATGGGCGGCCATACCTGGCACATGAGATCGAGATTTTCCTCCACGGTCTTGGTCTGGTCGCGGCCGATGAAGGTCGTCACGAGGTTCACGCCCAGCTTGTGGCTGGCCCGGATGACCTTCTTGAGATGCTCCACGGCGGCGGCGCGCTTTTCCAGGTCGCCGTCGAGGGTGTTGGGGTAGTACGCCAGGGCGGAGATCTCCACCCCGCGCTCCTTGAGATAGCTGTGGATATAGCGCACCTGCTCGTCGTCCAGCGCGTCCACGTCAATGTGGCTCACGCCCGCGTAGCGGCGCTCCGCCTTCCCGGCGGGCCAGCAGGCCACCTCGACGCACTGGTAGCCCATTTCCGCGGCGGCGTCCACCATGCCTTCAAACGTCCAGCCGTCCAGTATCGCGCTTACAAAGCCCAGTTTCATAATGGCAAGTACCTCCCGTTTTTCGGATGCTTGGGGTAATTTATACGGAGTCGCGGAGCACAAGCTCCGTTTCCAGCAGAAAATGACGCGGCTCGTCCGAGGCGGGATTCATGATGCGCTCGGAGAGCACCTCGCAGGCCATATAGCCCAGCTGAAAGCGCGGCAGGCTGACGGCCGCCACGCTGGGGTGGCTCATCTGGGAGATGTAGGTGTTGTCAAAGCCGATCAGCGCCAGGTCATCGGGGATGCGGATGCCTTCGGAGGTGGCGGCCTTGACCACGGCGGAGGCGTACATGTCGCTGGCGGCCAGAATGGCGTCCGGACGCTCGCTGGCCAGGAGCATTTGCCTGGCCACGGCCAGCGAGCTGTCAAAGCCCATCTCCGTCACGTTGGCCACCAGCGCGCCATCCACCGTCAGGCCTGCGCGCCGCAGCGCGTCCGCGTAGCCCTGGTAACGGTGCCGGGCATATTTGTAGCGGTCCGGCCCGTTGATCAGGGCGATGCGCCGCCGGCCGCGGCGAATCAGGGTTTCGGTGGCGTTGCGGGCGGCGGCAAAGTCGTCCACGCCCACATAGGGCAGCGTGCTTTCTTCATTATATTCCGCGCACTGCACCAGCGGAAGGGCGGCCGCCAGTTCCTCGAGCACATCCAGACGGTTGACGGGCGAGAGGATGATCAGCCCGCGCGCCTGAATCATGGCCAGCATATCCAGCAGACGGCGCGAGTGCGCGTCCACGTTGCCCTCGGCATAGAGCAAAACCTCCAGCCCATGACCCTTGGCCGATACCTGAATG
>USFL01000217.1 GCA_900553905.1 uncultured Eubacteriales bacterium
TGTAGAAGAAGGACTGCATGGAGGGCAGCGCCTTGCGGTTTTCGATGGAGTTGATATAATTGTTGGCTTGTCCCAGAGAGAGGGACATGTCGCGTGCAGAAACATTTTTCTGCATTCTCAGCTGCGTAAGCCGCTGAGGAAGAAACTCTTCGTACCGCACGGAAATCTCCCTCCTCTCCATGTAATAGATTGTATCGGATAGGAGGCCGGCATTCACAAACAATGTCTCTTTATTTTGATTGATATAAAAGGTCATTTCTATTAAAATAGATTTCACATAAGTTTTTATTGAACATTGGAGGAATCGTTATGCCCAAAACCTGCTGTGTCACCGGCCACCGCGAC
This sequence comes from uncultured Eubacteriales bacterium, assembly GCA_900553905.1. Lineage (GTDB taxonomy): Bacteria > Bacillota > Clostridia > Christensenellales > Aristaeellaceae > Limiplasma > Limiplasma pullistercoris. The sequence goes on from USFL01000217.1 coordinate 346, forward strand.
ATCCCCGCCGGCAAGCTGCCCGAAATAACCGCCGCGCTGTCCGCCGAGATCGACCGAGCCATCGCAGAGGGATATGATTCCTTTTTCAGCGGCTTTGCCGAAGGGATTGATTTGCTGTTTGCACGGCTGGTGGCGCAAAAAGGGCGCGAGCATCCCGGCCTTCACCTGTTGGCCGCCATCCCCTTCCGACAACGCTTCGAGCGCCTTGCCTCCGACCCCGAAACCGCCGCCCTGCTTGACGCCTGCACCGAGGTCCACGTCGTCAGCGAGCACTATCATGACGGCGTCTATCGAAATCGCAACCGCTTCATGGTGGACCGCTCCCAACTCGTGATCGCGGTCTATGACGGACGCGGTCGCGGCGGCACCGCAGGCACGCTGGCCTATGCCCACAAGACGGGCCGCATCGCGCGCGTGCTGTTCGTCAAATAAAGCAAAAACCCCCGCCTCTCCCATGGGAAAGGCGGGGGAAAGTTTTTGCTTTTTTCATGGCAGCCCTTCACTTGGCGTGAACGGCTCAGGCCGCTTCTCAGCCCAGCTCCGCGAAGTACTTGATGGTGCGGACCATCTGGCTGGTGTAGCTGTTCTCGTTGTCGTACCAGGACACGACCTGCACCTGATAGGTGTCGTCGTCGATCTTGGCGACCATGGTCTGGGTGGCATCAAACAGAGAGCCGTACTTCATGCCGATCACGTCGGAGGAAACGATGGCTTCCTCGTTGTAGCCGTAAGAGGCGGAAGCGGCGGCCTTCATGGCGGCGTTGATGGAATCCTTGGTCACGTCCTTGCCCTTGACAACCGCCACCAGGATGGTGGTGGAGCCGGTGCAGACGGGCACGCGCTGAGCGGAGCCGATCAGCTTGCCGTTGAGCTCGGGGATGACCAGGCCGATCGCCTTGGCAGCGCCGGTGGAGTTGGGAACGATGTTCTGCGCGCCAGCGCGGGCACGGCGAAGGTCGCCCTTGCGGTGCGGGCCGTCCAGGATCATCTGGTCGCCGGTGTAGGCATGCACGGTGGTCATGATGCCGCTCTGAATGGGATAGGTGTCGTTGAGCGCCTTGGCCATGGGAGCGAGGCAGTTGGTGGTGCAGGAAGCGGCGGAAATGATCTTGTCTTCCTTGGTCAGCGTCTTCTCGTTGACGGAGTAGACGATGGTGGGCAGATCATTGCCAGCGGGCGCAGAGATGACGACCTTCTTGGCGCCGGCGTTGATGTGGGCCTGGCTCTTTTCCTTGCTGCAATAGAAGCCGGTGCACTCCAGCACGACGTCCACGTCCAGCTTGCCCCAGGGGCAGTTGGCGGCGTCCTTCTCGGCGTAGATCTTGATTTCCTTTCCATCGACGATGATGGAATCCTCAGTGGCTTCGACCGTGTGCTTGTTTTCCCCGATATGACCGCAGTAGGAGCCCTGAGCGGTGTCATACTTGAGAAGATGGGCAAGCATCTTCGGGCTGGTCAGGTCGTTGATGGCGACCACTTCATAACCCTCGGCACCGAACATCTGACGGAAAGCCAGGCGACCGATGCGGCCGAAGCCGTTAATAGCTACTTTCACCATTGGCGGGTACCTCCTAAAACATTGTTGTTCCCAAGAAGTATTTTACCAAAAATGCGCTATGTTTTGCAAGGGGTAAGGCAAGCTTTGTGAAAATAAATGCAATATGATCACAAGAGCAGCAGCCCCGTACCGGCCGCCAGGAGCGCAAAACCCGCCAGCGCGCGGCGCGAGAGGCGCTCGCCAAGGAACACGCGGCTAAAGACGATGGTCACCACCACGCTGAGCTTGTCCAGCGGCACCACCACGCTGGCCGGCCCCTCCTGCAGGGCGCGGTAATAGCACAGCCAGCTAAGTCCCGTCGCCACGCCGGAGAGCAAAATGAAGGCAAGGTCTCTCCGTCCAACAGCGCGCACCTCCCTCTGCCTTCCGGTAACAAATACTATCACCCAGGCCATGACCAGCACCACCACGGTGCGAAGCGCGGTGCCCAGGTCGCTGGGCGCGTTTTCGATGCCCACCTTGCCCAGAATGGCGGTCAGCGCGGCGAACACCGCCGAAAGCGCCGCATACAGCAGCCACCTGCGGCCACGCGGGGCAGCGGGGACGGCTTCGGGCCGGCGCTCGATCATCAGAAGCGTACCGGCCATAATGCCGGCCATCGCAGCGGCTTTCAGCCATGTGATGGGTTCTCCCAGCAGAAGCCACGCCAGGAGCATCGTCAGCACCGTGGAGCTCTTGTCCACGGGCGTGACCTGATTTACCGTGCCCAGCTTGAGCGCATGGAAGTAACACAGCCACGACGCGCCCGTGCACAGCCCGGACAGCGCCAGAAACAGGTACGTCCGTGCTGAAAGCTGCCAAAGCTGCGCCTGCAGGCCCTGCGCGAACACCAGCAGCCACGCAAACGCCAGCACCAGCGTGGTACGAATGGCCGTGGCCACGGTGGAATCCGTATCCCGCACACCCATTTTGCTCAATATGGCCGTCGCACCTGCAAACAGGGCGGAGAGCAGCGCCATCATCACCCACATTGGTATTTCCCCCATCCTTCCGTCGTGCATGGCAGGGAGCAAGCGACCTGCCGTCGAATGCTATTATCATCTTTGTAACCAAAGGAAGTGCCCTATGAAACCGGCAATTCTGGCTGGACGGCTTTCGCCTCTTCTTCCTGCGCTGCAATGTCCCCGGTGCGGCGGCGCATTTTCGCTCACAGACCAAAGCCTGATCTGTGAAAACGGCCATTGCTACGACCTCAGCCGCCGGGGCTATGTCAACCTTGCGCCCTCCCACCGCCAGAGCGGCGACAAATACGATGAAACCCTGTTTGAAAGCCGCGGCCGCGTGTTTGCAGGGGGGTTCTACGCACCCGTACAGGATGCGCTGTGCGCCGCGCTTGCGGACCGTTCCGGCCCCTTCACGCTGGTGGATGCGGGCTGCGGAGAGGGGTACTATGCCCGCGCCGTACAGGCGCGCTTTCCCGAAGCACAGGTGATCGGGCTGGACCTGAACCGGGATGCGGTGGCTCTGGCGGCCCGCTCGGCAGAGCGGGGCGCATGGTTCGTGGCCGATCTCAAGCGACTGCCCGTGCAAAACACCGCTGCCGACGTGGTGCTCAACGTCTTTTCCCCCGCCGACTATGGCGAATTTCGCCGCGTGCTCACGCCGGACGGGGAGCTGCTCAAAGTGGTGCCCGGCCCGGATTACCTGCTTGAGGTCCGATCGGCGGTCGCAGGCTACCTGCGCGGCGGCGCCTATGACAACGCCTCGGTGCTCGCCCACCTGCGCGCGCATGCGGAGGTGATCTCGGAAACGCCCGTGCGCTCCGTCGCTCCCCTCTCGCCGGCAGATTCACATGATTTCCTGCGCATGACGCCGATGACCTTCTCCGTGCCTGCAGAGGCGCTGGAAAAAATCGTGCTGGAGAAGATCA
>USFL01000218.1 GCA_900553905.1 uncultured Eubacteriales bacterium
GTGAAATGCAGGCCCGCCGTAGGCGCGGCCACGATTTTGCCCATGCAGGCGTTGTACTCCGCGATGGAGAGCGCGTAGATGCCCGCCCGGCCCGCCAGGCCGAAACGGCCGGCAAAAGGCGATTGGGCCAGCAACGCCGCCTGCCCACCCACCATGCCGCTCACGCTGCGAAGCATGGGGGACAGCCCCGCCTGCGCGCTTTCGCGCATGACGTGCAGGCGCTTGCGCATCAGCGCAAGGGGCACGGAGGGATCGGCGCCCCGCTCGCGCGCCTGCCAGTCAAGCGCCGCCGCGCCGAGGCTGCCATGCAGGCGCGCGGCATCCAGCCATTCCGCTACGGTACGCATGCTCATTCCTCCTTGGCGGCCAGATAGGCCACATGATTGACACCCTGCAAAGCCGACAGCCGGGCGATCAGCGCCGCGTCCGCCGAGCCGTCCAGTTCCAGCGCGACCATGGCGTCGCCGCCCACCGAGCGGCGAAACACCCGCATGGTGGCAATGTTGAGGTTGGCCGCGGCCAGCTCGCCGCTGATGCGGGCAATCATGCCGGGCGTATCGTGATGGGTGATGACCAGCGTGTTTTCATGGCCGGAGAAGCCCGCCTCCAGCCCATCGATGGCGTTGACGACGATCTCGCCCCCGCCGACGGACGAGGCCTGCACACAGATATGCCGTCCGTCATCCCCATCCACATCCAGGATGACGGTGTTGGGATGCGCGCCGCGCACGTCGGCATTGTAAAACGAATATTCCAGCTTCGCCTCGGCGGCAAGGCGCAGGCTGTCGCGCAGGCGCGAATCGTCCACGCCCATGCCCAGCAGGCCGCCCACGAGCGCCTTGTCGGTGCCGTGGCCCAGATAGGTCTTTTGAAAGGAGCCGTACAGCCCGATGCGCGCGCGCACCGGGCGGCTGCCCAGCAGCATGCGCGTGATCTTTCCGATGCGCGCCGCGCCCGCCGTGTGCGACGAGCTGGGCCCCACCATCACCGGCCCGATGATATCAAACAGGTCCATGCGCCGTTCTCCTTTCGGTGTCGATGGGAAAAAGTCGCTTTGTCATGATCTGCGCGCGGGCCGGATGCGCATTTCCTCACGCATCTGGTTCCCTCCCGGGTCGGCAGGGCTAGTCGAACACGACCTGCCACGCGGGGTCGCGCCACGCGCGCAGGCACAGGTCGATCTGCTCGGGGCTGGTCTTGCTCAGCGCCAGCGGCGGCAGCGCGTCCGGCGCGAACCAGCCGGAGGCAACGGTCTCGCTGTTGGGGCGGAACGCGCCGCCCAGCAGCGTGCACAGCACGAACGCCTTCACGATGCCGTAGGGATAGGCGGGCGGATTGTGCAGATTGTGCTCCTGCAGGGCCACGATGCGCTCGGCGCGCACGATAAGCCCGGCCTCCTCCCGCGCCTCCTTTTCGGCGTTGGAGCGGATGGTCTCAAGCACGTCCACCCAGCCGCCGGGCAGGGCCCACAGCCCGCTTCGCTCCTGCACCAGCAGGATGCACCCCTCCTGAATGATGGCGGCGCGCGTGTCCAGTTTGGGGGTCTGGTAGCCGGTCTCGTTGCAGAACAACGCCTCGACCCTCTCCACGGGAAGCTCCGAAACGGCGGCGAGCATCTGCGCCGAAAGCTCGCGCAGGCGCTGGTACCGCTCGATGTCGTACACGTCCTTTGCGTAGGTCAGCCCGCACTGGGCGATGCTTTGCAGCTCGATCACCCATTGGAGCCACGGCGGGCGCCGGTCGTCGCAATGCATGGCGTTCTCCTTTCGTACATGCGGCCGCGGCTTATGTCGCGTCCTCCCAGGGGGCGAAGCGCTCCTCCTCCAGAAGCGCCTCGATCCGCCCGTCCGTCACGCGCGTCAGCTCCGCAAGCACGCGCTCGGTATCGGCGGCCTTCATGTCCAGCTCAAAGCTCACCGCGGCGGCAAAGTCCGTGCCCACGAGGCGTGCGGGCAGGGATTTGAGCGCATGCTGCACCCGATCCCACAGGGGATAGGCCACCTCGAACAGCCAGCGCTCGGTGGGATGCATCTGGCACACGCGCGCGGCGTCCAGCGCCAGCGCGCAGGTATGCGAATACGCGCGCACGAGTCCGCCCGCGCCCAGCAGGATGCCGCCAAAGTAGCGGGTCACCACCACGGCGCAGTCCACCACCCCCCGCGCCTTCATGACCTCGATGATGGGCATGCCGGCGGTGCCGGAGGGCTCGCCGTCGTCGCTGTAACGCATGATACCCGCGTTCCGGCCGATGATGTAGGCGTAGCAGTTGTGCGTGGCGTCGCGATGTTCCTCGCGGATGCGCGCAAGAAACTTGAGCGCATCCTCTGCGCTGCTCACCGGCGCCGCGTGCCCGATGAAGCGGCTTTTGTTGATGACTACTTCATCGCGGGCCTCGCGCAGCACGGTTTTATAGCCCTTCAGGCTCATTTGAGAATCAGGCGGCAATAGTTTTTCTTGCCCTTGCGCAGCATCAGGCCGTCGGGACCGATCTGCGTAGCGTCGATGCGGTATTCCACATCCGTTACCTTCTGGTCAGCCACCAGCACCGCGCCCTGCTGCACCATCTTGCGCGCGTCGCCGCGGCTTGTGCACAGGCCGCAGGAGGCCAGCAGGGTGGTCAGGCGGTTGTCCTCGGCCAGCATGGCGGCGTTTACCTCCCAGGTGGGCACGTCCTGGCTGGCCGCGCCGCCCGCAAACAGCGCCAGCGCCGCGTCGGCAGCCTTCTGCGCCTCGGCTTCGCCGTGAATCATCTTGGTGACCTCAAAGGCCAGCACGCGCTTGGCTTCGTTGATCTGCTCGCCAGGCAGAGCGCCCAGGCGGCGCACCTCGTCCATGGGCAGGAAGGTAAGCAGCCCCAGGAAGCGCTCCACGTCCTGATCGCCCACGTTGCGCCAGTACTGGTAGAACTCAAAGGGCGTGGTGCGCGCGGCATCCAGCCACAGGGCGCCCTTTTCGGTCTTGCCCATCTTCTTGCCGTCGTGCGTCATGATGAGCTTGCAGGTGAGGGCAAAGGCATCCTCGTGCTCCTTGCGGCGGATGAGGTCCGCGCCGGAGAGCATGTTGCTCCACTGGTCGTCGCCGCCGACCTGGAGGCGACAGCCGTAGTTTTTGAACAGCTGGAGGAAGTCGTAGCTCTGCATGAGCATGTAGTTGAACTCCAGGAAGGTGAGGCCCGTTTCCATGCGGCGCTTGTAGCACTCGGCGGTCAGCATGCGGTTGACGCTGAACAGAGCGCCGATCTCACGCAGAAAATCCACATAGTTGAGGTTCAGCAGCCAGTCGCCGTTATTGACCATGATGGCCTTGCCGTCGCTGAAATCCAGAAAGCGGGAAAGCTGCTTCTGAATGCCGCAGACGTTTCCGCTGATGGTCTCACGGCTCATCATCTTGCGCATATCGCTCTTGCCGCTGGGATCGCCGATCATGGCGGTGCCGCCGCCGCATAGGGCGATAGGCCGGTGCCCGGCGCGCTGGAGATGCGCCATGGCCATGATGGGGATGTAGTGGCCCACGTGCAGGCTGTCCGCCGTGGGGTCAAAGCCCACGTAGAAGGTCATGGGCTCGCGCTCCAGCGCCTTGTAGAGATCTTCCTCAAAGGTGACCTGCGCGATGAAGCCGCGCTCCTTGAGCATGTCCAGTACGTGCATCAATCATCGTTCCTTTCTTTGTCAGGTCAAGCGAAGCCGTCAACCCAGGTGCGCGGCGAAGAGCTCGCGCAGCTTGCCCATGCCCTCGTGAATCTGCTGGGGGGTGG
>USFL01000219.1 GCA_900553905.1 uncultured Eubacteriales bacterium
TGAGGCGCGCCGCCGCAGCGGCGAGGAGGCGCTGGAGGTCAAGGGGCTGTGCAAGACCTACGACGGCCAGCCGGTTTTTGAAAACGTCAGCTTCAAGCTGCGGACCGGCGACCGCGTGGCGCTCATCGGCCCCAACGGCGTGGGCAAGAGCACGCTGTTTAAAATTTTGACCCATCAGCTCACGCCCGACCGGGGCAGCGTAAAGTATGGCGTGAACATCGACGTGGGCTATTATGACCAGCACCAGCAGAACCTCAACCCCGCAAACACCGTGCTGGACGAGGTCTGGAACAGCTTCCCCTCCATGGAACAGAGCAAGGTGCGCGGCGCGCTGGGCCTGTTCCTCTTTACGGGGGACGACGTGTTTGACACCATCCAGAGCCTCTCCGGCGGCGAGCGGGGGCGCGTGGCGCTGACGAAGCTGATGCTGCGCAAGGACAACCTGCTCCTGCTGGACGAACCGACCAATCACCTGGACATGGACAGCCGCGAGGTGCTGGAGGACGCGCTGCAGGACTTTCCGGGGACGATTCTCGCCATCAGCCACGACCGGTATTTCATCAACCGGTTCGCCGACCGTGTGATGGTGATGAACGCCGACGGCGTGACCGAATACCTGGGCAACTTTGATGATTACGTGGAGAAGCGCGACCGCCCCCAGCCGCCCGCGCCTATGGAGGGCGGCGAGGTGACGCGCACGGCGGCCACGCGGGAACGCAAGCGCGACCGCCAGCAGGCGGCCCGCCTCCGCGAGCTCAGGGCGCAGGTGAAGCGTGCGGAGGAGGCCATCGAGGAAAACGAGCGCCTGCTCCAGGAGCTGGAGACAAAGCTGGCCGACCCGGCCACCTACGCCGACGCGGAGGCTGCGCGGGAGCTGGGCGAGCGCTACCGCGCCGAGCAGGAGCGCAGCGAGGCGCTCTATGAGGCGCTGGAGGCAGCCGAGGCCGAGGCGGAGGCGGCGGAATAGCCCGTGCTACGCATTTTGCAGGCAATGCAACAGGTTCTTTCGGTATTCGGAGGGCGAAACCAAAAACGCCTTCTTGAACTGCGTGCTGAAATAAAATAGATCATACCCGATGGCGGCAGCCACATCGCTGATGGACAGCTCCGGATTTTTCAGCAGCATCTGCGCGTGGCGCAGCTTGTAGCGGATGACAAGCTGCTGGGTGGAACAGTTCATGACGTCGCGGCTGCAGCGGTAGAGATGGCTCTGGGAGACGTGCAGGGCCTCGCAGAGCTGGTCGACGTGAATGGGCTGGCTCAAATGCGCCTCCAGATATTCAAAGAGCCGGGAAATGACGTACTGCTCGCGGGAACGGTTTTCTGTGGGAAGCGCTGGCGCGTTCTGCAGGCGAATCAACCGGATGAACAGCAGCTGCAGCAGCGCGCCAAGCTGCGCATAGCAGCCCTGCCGGCATGCCCGCACATCCTCATAGCAGGATGTCAGAGCCGCGATATGCGCAGGCGTCATCACCTTGGGAAAGTGCAGAATGCGCGTAAAGCCGAATTGCTGCAAAAACGCATGTTCCCGGGTAAAGGGATGCAAGTTGAAGAAAACCTCATAGGAATCCACATGATCGAAGGTGGAGGCGCTGTAGACGGAATAGGGCGGGATGAGCATCACGCTGCCGGGCGCGAGCGTGAAATGCTCGCTCTGGGCGGTAAGCTCCGCCTGTCCCTGCGTTTGCAGCACCAGCTTGATGCGCGTGCTGACCAGATTTTTCAGGGTTTTGAAATCCTGCTGCGGCCAATGCGTGAAATAGTCCACCTCAAAACGAAAATCGGACAGATAGGCGGACAGCGGGTCCGCATCCGCCCGAAAGGGGTTGAACCGCTCGGTCAGTTTCATGTGTTTCCTCCATTGGACTGATAAACACAAATTTGAAATGGGCATGATATAGGAAAACCATCGTTAAAAGTATATCATAGAACAGCGGTATTGGGAACGGAACAAAAAACGTCCAAACTTGCACAACGAGGGAAACGACAACAGGCAGGAGGAAACGGAAATGAAAACTGGCAGGAAAACGCTGCTGAGCCGCGTGCTGGTGCTGGCGCTTGTGATGGCGCTGGCGCTGGGCACGGCGCTCGCTCCCCTAAGCGCCATGGCGGAGGCGGCCCTGGCCGACGGCACCTACACCGGCGCGGCCAACGGCATGGGCGGCGCGGTGAACGTAACCGTGACCGTGGAAGGCGGAAAGATCACCAGCGTTGAGGTCGGCGACAATCAGGAGACGCCCGGCATCAGCGATCCGGCGATCGAGCAGATCCCGGCGGCCATCGTCGAGGCGCAGAGCACCGACGTGGACGGCGTGGCCGGCGCAACCGTGACTTCGGACGCCATCAAGGCGGCCGTGGACGCTGCGCTCAGCGGCGAGGCCCCCGAAGAGGACAAGCCCCTTGAGATTACCATCCAGCCGGACGTGATCGTGGTGGGCGCGGGCATGGCGGGCCTGGTGGCCAGCGTGCACGCGGCCGAGCTGGGCGCGAACGTCCTGGTGCTGGAGCAGAACTACCGCGTGGGCGGCTCCGCCAACACCGCGGGCGGCTCCATCAGCGGCGCGGGCTACAGGATCCAGCAGGAAGCCGGCATCGAGGACAGCGCCGAGGCTTTCTATAACGACTTCGTCACCATGGGCGGCGGCGAGGAGAACATGAACACCGAGATCGCCAAGGTGCACGCCGAGCGCAGCGGCGAGGCCATCGACTGGCTGCAGGACTACGTGGGCGTGGAGTTCTCCGATCAGGTGGACAGCGGCGGATACCTGACCATGAACACCTACCGCGTGACCTACACCGCGGGCGGCGCGTCTTCCGGCGGCGGCTCCTACTTTGTGAGCGCCCTGATGGAAAAGCTGCAGGGCTTCATCGACGCGGGCCAGGCCCAGCTGTGCCTGGATACGCTGGTCACCGACCTTATGTTTGACGACAACGGCGACGTGGTCGGCGTCAAGGTGGACGATGTGGAGATTCCCGCTCCCAGCACCATCATCGCCACCGGCGGCTATGGCTACTGCGAGCGCTGGCTCAAGGAGTACAACTTCACCAACATCACCTCCAATGACCCCGTCACCGCCATCGGCAGCGGCTACGACTTCGCCCGCAGCGCCGGCGCGGCCTTTGACAACATGGACTACTGCTCCTGCTACGGCGGTTCCGTGCCGGTCAGCGGCTTCCAGGCGTCGCTTCGCTGCAACATCAACTACAACGGCGCCATCTGGGTCAACACCGCCGGCGAGCGCGTCTTTAACGAGCCCGTGGCCAGCTCCATGGACAAGCGCACCGTGTGGCGCACCGCCGACCAGAACATCATTTACGTCGTTCTGGCCGAGAACATGCTGTCGGATGACAGCGCGCTCTTTACCGGCATGATGAGCAACTCCGCGCCCTTCACCAACGAGGAGAAGATCGCCGAGCTGCTGGATGAGGGCTACATGTTCAAGGCCGACACCATCGAAGAACTGGGCGAGATGATCGGCGCGGAGAAGCTGGCCGAGACCGTCGCCAAGTACAACGAGGATGTCGCCGCGGGCGAGGACTCCGTCTTTGGCCGCACGGACAACCTGGTCGCCTTTGAGGAGGGCCCCTTCTACGCCGTGTACACCGTTCCCTACCTGATGATGACCGCGGGCGGACCGCGCATCAACGGCGACGCCCAGCTCGTGCGTGAGGACGGCACGCTGGTAGGCGGCGCGTACCTGGCGGGCGAGATCATCGGCTCGGCCAACATCGCCGGCCACAACACCATCGGCG
>USFL01000220.1 GCA_900553905.1 uncultured Eubacteriales bacterium
GTCCCCCTGCGGGGCATGGGAAGCGTCCGGCTTGTTGCTGCGTCCAAAACGCGCCGGCAAGGGGACAAAAGCGAACGGCGTTTGCCGTGGCGATGCCGCCACGCCTCTGCCGGCCGGTCAGCGCAGGGGGAAGGTGGCTTCGTGGATGCGCCCGTCGTCAGTGAGAATCAGCCGGCCGTCGCGCAGCTGCTCGCCGTCCGCAGTGGGGAAGGGACAGTCGCGCGAGGCATGCAGGTGGTAGGTGGCCGTGCCGAAGCGGTAGGTCACGCGCAGGTCATCCCAGCCGGCAGGGGCCACAGGCCGGAAGCGCAGCACGTTGCCCGTCTTTTGAAAGCCCAGAAGCTGCGTCAGCACCACGTACTGAAGCCAGCTGGCGCTGCCGGTGTACCAGGTCCACCCGCCGCGCCCGCGCTGCTGGGGATTGGCATAAACGTCCGCGGCCAGCGCGTAGGGCTCCACGCGGTAGCGCAGGGCCAGCTGGCGCGTGGCGGCATGGCGGACGGGCAGCAGGGCCGAGGCCAGCTCCCAGGCACGGTCGTCCTGCCCCAGCTGATGCAGCGCAGCCACGGCCCAGCAGGCGGCGTGGGTATACTGTCCGCCGTTTTCCCGCACGCCGGGCAGATAGGCCGCGATGTAACCGGGTTGCTCCTGCCCCTGAAAGGGCGGGGTAAAGAGCTTTATCAGGCCCACATCCGGCTCGTAGAGCATGCGCCAGGCATTGTCCATGGCCAGGGCGCAGCGGTCGCGCGATACCCCGCACAACACGCCCCAGGCCTGCGGCAGCAGGTCGATGCGGCATTCCTCGTTGGCGGCGCTGCCCAGACGGCTTCCGTCGTCGTACCAGGCGCGCAGGTACCACCCGCCGTCCCAGGCATAGCGGTCCAGCGCGGTCAGCAGGGCGCTCCGGCGGTCCAGCAGCCGCCGGGCCTCCGGCGGCTCGCACAAGGGCGCGAACAGGCGCAGAACCTCGCACAGGAACATGCCCAGCCATACGCTTTCGCCGTTTTCGCCGCCGACGCGGTTCATGCCGTCATTCCAGTCGCCGCCGCCCATGAGGGGCAGTCCGTGCGCGCCGAAAGCCATGTGGTCGATGGCGCGCAGGCAGTGCAGCCGGAGCGGCTCGGAGATTTCGGACACCTCCGGGGTGAACAGACGCTCGTTTTCCTTCTCGGAAAGCGACTCGCCGCGCAGGTAGGGGACCTCTTCGCCCAACACGGAGGCGTCGCCGGTGGTCTGCACGTACAGAGCGGTTACATAGGGCAAAAACAGCTTGTCGTCGCTGATGCGGGTTCGAACGCCATACCGGGGCGGATGCCACCAGTGCTGTACGTCGCCTTCCTCAAACTGATGCGCGGCGCATTCCAAAAGGTGCGCGCGCACCGCCGCCGGTCGGGTGTGCAGCAAAGCCAGCATATCCTGCAACTGATCGCGGAAACCCAGCGCGCCGCCCGCCTGATAGAAACCCGCGCGCATCCACAGACGGGAAGCCTGCACCTGATAGGGCAGCCACCTGCCCAGCATCAGGGCCATGGCGGGGTCGGGCAGGTCGAAGCGCAGGAGGTTCAGATTTTCCTCCCATTGCTGGCGTACGGCATGCAGGCGCAAGGTGGCGCCGTCGCGGCGGAAGCCCTCCAGCGCGTTGAGCAGCGCTTCCGCACCGGCCGCATGGGCCAGCGCCGTTGTGACGGTGCGCGTTTCTCCGGGTTTGAGGCGCACCTCGTAGCACAGGACGGCCGTGTCGCCAAAGTCGCTGGGCAGGTTTTCTCCGCCGCACAGCGCGGCAGGCGCCACGCCCCAGAGCCCTTGGAACACGCCCGAACTCATGGTGGTGCTCATGGTGGGAAGCGGGTCTATGCCAAACAGGCCCGCGACGCCTTCCGCACAGGGATTCTCCGCCAGCACGCCGCCCTCCACGCGGCTGAGCGCCGTCAGCTGGGAGGCCGACGGCTGGGTGCCGGGGCTGAAGATGCAGGTGTGCATAAGCGTCATCGCGCGCTCCACCCGGTCCTCGTTGCGCAGCTGAATCACGCGCGTGCCGATGGCCGCCTTGCCGTCGGTGAAGCAGGACATGCGGCAGTACACGCCATAGCAGCTGCTTTCGTACACCGTCTCGCCGGGCGCATGGGTCACGCGCACCGGCATGTTGTGGCCCATCGGCTGGCGGGTCAGCGACCAGAGCAGCCGGTGCGCATCGTCGCGCAGGAAGAAATTTTCCTCGCCGCGCGGGGTCACGCTGTCGTTGGGCCAGCGGGTCAGCCGGCCCGAATGGCTGTTATGCGCATAGGTGAACACCAGCCCGCTTTCGCCCGCAAGGGTTCCGAAACGGTCCGAGCAGAGGGGGTTGCACCAGGGCGCGGGGGTCTGCCGCCCGGCGGGCAGGGTGATGCGGTAGTCGCCGCCGTCCCGCGTGAAGCCGCCGTAGCCGTTGTCAAACAGCGTCGCGTCCGCTTCGGGCAGGGCGGGTTTCCATTCGGCGCTGGGGCGGCAGGTATAGAGCGGCCGCGCGCGCACGCTCATCTCCAGCGCGCGCAGCTGCTCCTCCAGCGAGCCGCCGTCCGTGGAAAGCACCACGCGCGCCGCGGCGCGCAAAAGGCCCAGCTGGTCGGCCGTGAAGTTGTCAAAAAGGTGTACGCCGCTTTCCTTGCCGATCAGCTCGTGGCTGTGGCAGGACTGCGCCAGGGCGCTGAGCCGCTCGCGCAGCGGATGCCCGTAACCCGATGGCTGGGTGACGGCCAGCACCAGGTCCACCCACAGGCCATGCATGCGGTACCAGGCATGCGCCTTGAGCAGAAGCTGCACCAGTGACAGGTCCTTGCCCTCGCGGCATTCCAGCAGCAGAATGGGCAGATCGCCGCCGATGCCCATGCTCCACAGGGCGCGGAGGGGCAAGGCGTTTTCCGCCGCATAGCGCAGTTGGGCAGGCTGGCCGGTATAGCACAGCGCGCCCACCAGGCGGGAAACGCCGCCGAGCATGGCCGGGGTAAGCCCAAGATAACGCGCCGTGACCAGCCCGCGCGTGAGCGCCGGGGCATAGGCGCGCAGCGCGCCGTCCACCTGGCCGTAGCGCTCCAGAAAGGCGCCCGGCGCCTCGCTTTCGCCCGGAAGCGAAGTGGCGAACACAAATTGCAGCCTGCTGCCGGATGGCAGCACAAACTGACCCCGCAGGCTCAAGCAGGGCTCGATGACGTCGCCCAGCGTATCCGCAACGGCGCTGATGGGCATCTCCAGCGCGCGCGGCGCATAGATCGTGCGCCCGCGCCCCAGAAAGGCCGCACGGTCGGTCTGCACGCGCAGCACGGTCAGGCTGGCGTCGGTGGCCATCAGGTGCCACAGGCGGCGGTTTTCCTCGGACGGGCCGCGGGAGCGGCGCATGGCCGCCACACCGTATTTGCCCAGCCGTCCGGTGCGCAGAAACAGGTTCTGAAACGCCGGATGCGCCGCGTCGTCGCGCTGGGAGGCCAGGGCGGGCTCCAGATAGCTGCACACCTCCATCATGCGCTCCATGCCGCTGTGATTTTTCAGCGTCAGGCAGGCCAGCGCCACGCCGTCCAGGGGGTTTACGAACAGGCGCAGCTCGCTTTCCACCTGAAAGCGTTCATGGGCAAAGACCGCCTGCGCCGTTTCAAAGCTGACCGACTGGGTAAGGCCGGGGTCCGTGACATTCCAGTAGGCGCCGCTCTGCGAATCCCGCAGGTAAAAAGATCGGAAGAGCGTCGTGTAGGGAAAGAGTGTAGATCTCGGTGGTCGCC
>USFL01000221.1 GCA_900553905.1 uncultured Eubacteriales bacterium
CAGCTGAACTATGTGGACTGGACGTTTCAAAAGGCAAAGGAAAAATACGAGCTGCTGACCTCGCTGGGCATTCCCGTATGGGTGATGGAGCCGGTGCGCGGCGGCCGGCTGGCCCGCCTGGACGCGGCCGGGGAGAAAGCCCTGCGCGCGCTGAATCCGCGCCGCAGCCCCTCGGAATGGGCCTTCCGCTTCGTGCAGGACCTGCCCAACGTGCACGTGGTGCTCAGCGGCATGTCCGATATGGCGCAACTAAGCGAAAACATCAAAACCTTCTCCGTGCCCCAGCCCCTGACCCCTGCCGAGCGCGAGGCGCTTTTGGCCCTCGCCGAGCGGATGAAGAACACCGTGCCCTGCACCGCCTGCCGCTACTGCGTGGACGGCTGCCCCGCCGGTCTGGACATCCCGATGCTACTAGCCGCCTACAACGCGTTCCGCCTCTCCGCCTCCGCAGCGGAGCCCGTCGAGGCCCTGGCCGCCGAAAAGCACCCCGCAGCCTGCGTGGCGTGCGGCCAGTGCGTGAAGGCCTGCCCGCAGGGCATCGACGTGCCCGCGCATCTGAAGGCCTTTGCCGACGGGCTGGCGCGCCGCTCCCGCTGACCAGCCGGGCCTGGGAGGATGACCAGCCGGGCGTGGGAGAATTTGTCTTGTCTAAGTGTGCCGCTTTTGGTATAATGATCGGACATTGCCGCATATACCGGCCATATCCATCCAAAGGAGGCGCCTTGCCTTGACCGCATGGCTGATTCGCCGCTTCATCCGGGAGGCGGACCGCGTCGACGACCCGGATGTCCGGGCCGCCTATGGTACCCTGGCCGCCGTGACGGGCATCGCCGTCAATCTGCTGCTATCTGCCGGCAAATTTCTCATGGGGCTTTTGAGCGGGTCGCTGGCCATCATGGCCGACGCCGCCAACAACCTCTCCGACGCCGCCGGCAGCATCGTCACCTTGATCACCACACGCCTGGCCCGCAAGCCCGTCGATCAGGAGCATCCCTTCGGCCATGGGCGCATGGAATACCTGGGTTCGCTGGCCGTGGGCGCGCTGATCGTGCTCATGGGATTGCAGCTCCTGCGCGACGGTGTGTCCTCCATCCTAAACCCAGAACCCCTCACCCTGTCATGGGTGGTCGTGGCGATTCTGGTGGCGTCGGTGCTGCTCAAGCTGTGGCTGTTCTTTTTCTACCGCAGGCTGGGCTCCGCCATCCACAACGGCACGCTGCTGGCCGCCTCCAAGGATAGCCTGGGCGACGTGCTCTCCACCGGCGCGGTGCTGTTAAGCGTGCTGGCCTATCTGGCCTTTGACTGGGCCGTTGACGGCTGGATCGGCCTGGTGGTGGCGGCCGTGGTGCTCAAGGCGGGCTTTGAGGTCTGCCGCGATACCGTGGACAGCCTGCTGGGCGGCAAGCCGGACCCGGAAAAGATCCGTCAGATCCGCGAGCTGCTCCTTGCCCGCGAGGGCATCCTGGGCATCCACGACCTGGTGCTGCACGACTACGGCCCGGGCCGCTGCATTGCCTCCGTGCACGCGGAGGTCAGCGCGGACGCCAACATCGTGGCCATTCACGAGGCGATCGACGACGCCGAACGCGAGATCGGGGAGAAGATGCACATGGCCATCTGCATCCACATGGACCCCGTCGTCACCTCCGACGAAAACGTGAATCGCGTTCATCAGCAGATGTCGGACTTCCTCAAGAACACCGACCCCTGCCTGAGCCTGCACGACTTCCGCATGGTGCCGGGCCAGGGGCATATCAACCTGATTTTCGACTGCGTCACCCCCGCCGGCTACAAGGGCCGCGACGAGCTGCTCAAGTCCCTTAACGCCTACGCCCGCTCGCTGGACGACCGCTATCGCCTGGTGGTGCAGTTCGACACCGACTACACCTGACCAAATCCGTCCAGCTGCAACAAAATCGCCCTTCTCTGCGTTGTCTAGGCACCAACGCAAAGGAGGGCGATTTTTATGAAGCGCTTGTTTCAACGGGCCGCTGCGTTTGTCTGCGCGGCGCTTGTGCTCTTTGGCTGCCTGGCCGCGCGGGCGGAAGCGGCGGACCCCTTCGCCGTGCTGCTCATCGGCGTGGACACGTCGGGCCGGGCCGGCCGCAGCGATGTGATGATGCTGGCGAGCATCGATCCCCAAGCGGGCCGCATCCGGCTGGTTTCGTTCCTGCGCGACCTGTACGTCACCATCCCCGGGCACGGCAAGGACCGGCTCAACGCGGCCTACTTCTATGGCGGCGAGGAGCTGCTTCTCAAGACGCTGGAGGAGAACTTCGGCGTCAGTGCCGACCACACCCTGACGGCATATTTCCCCACGCTGGTAACGGCGGTGGACCTGCTGGGCGGCGTGGAAGCGGACATCACCAAGTCCGAGCGCCAGCAGCTCAACAAGATTCTGGAGGATTACAACCGCCAGGTGGGCCTTGCGGCGGACGACGGCCTGCTGGAAACGGCGGGCGAGCACCTGCTCAACGGGCGGCAAGCCCTGAGCTACTGCCGCATCCGCAAGATCGACAGCGATTTTCAGCGAATCGGCCGGCAGCAGCAGCTCATCGAGAGCGCGGCGGAACAGGTGAAAGCCATGAACCTCCTCGAGCTTTTGAACCTGGCCGTGACGCTGCTTGACGAGGTGGAAACCGATCTGACGCTGTCCGATCTGGCGGCGCTGGCCCCGCTGCTCGGGTGCGATACGCTGGACATCCAGGGCGCACACGTACCCTTCGACGGCGCCTATGTGGACGAAACCATCGACGGCATGATGGTCCTGACCCCGGACCTTCCCGCCAACCGCTCGCAGCTCAAGCGCTTCCTGGAAGGCGATTGAGCGTCAGACGTATACGCGCAAACGCATTGAGGCCCCGCCAGATGGCGGGGCCTCTTTGGGTTATCGGCTTTTTTAGCGGCCGAACTGGCAGTCGTTGTTGCCGGAATCGGTGGTCCACATCTCCAGGAAGTTGATGGGATCGTTGAAGTCGGCCAGCCAGCCATTGCGGGCGATGTCGTAGTTGCCGTTCTTACGGTCGTTGAGGAACACGTTCCAGTCGCAGGTGCGGATGGTCATGTTGATGCCGATCACGGCCAGATCCTGCTGGATGCACTCGGCGATGCCCACGTTGCCGGAGCCCTCGTTGGTGAGGTACTCGAAGCTGATGGGGGTGGAGGCGGAGAGCATGTTGTTGGCGTCGAACTCATAGCCGGCGCTCTTGAGCAGCTCGATGGCGCCTTCCACATCGACCTCGGTGCTGAAGTAGCCGGTCTCGACGGGATAGGTGTAGTCCTCGTCATCCATGCGGAACACGCCGCCGTGGCCGTCCGCCATGCCGGCGGGCACGAAGGTGTTGGCGGGCAGCTGGCCGGTCTGAGCGATGGTGTCGATGATGTACTGGCGGTCCACCAGCAGCGCGAAGGCGCGGCGCATGGCGTTGGCCTGCTCCACGGTCTTGCCGTCGAACAGCGGGCTCTTGACGTTGAAGCTCACATAGTAGGTGCCCAGGTTATCCACCACGTAGAACTCAGGATCGATGCCGTTGAGGGAAGCGATCTGATCGGTGGGCACGGTGTCGATGAAGTCCAGGTCGCCGGCCTGATAGGCGGCATAGATGGCGGTGTCATCGGCGGAGAGCATGAGCTCGATGCGCTCGATCGTCACGTTCTCGGCGTTCCAGTAGTTGGGGTTCTTCTCGTACACCATGGACTCGTTGTGCTTCCACTCGGTCAGCACGTACGCGCCGGAGGAGATGAAGCC
>USFL01000222.1 GCA_900553905.1 uncultured Eubacteriales bacterium
TGATGGGCTTTTCGGCGGCCTCGCCGTCAAAGACGATGCGGATGGCCGGCTGCGGCGGGATCTCCTCCTGATCGGGCAAGATGCCAAACAGCCTTCGGCCCGCCGCCGACTTGGTGTGCATGAATACGTCGTCCACGGTGCCCTGCTCGGCGAGCTTGCCGCCGTCCAAAATGGCGACCTTGTTGCAGATCTGCCGGATGACGGCCATCTCGTGGGTGATGAGCACCACCGTGATGCCCAGCTCCCGGTTGATCTTTTGCAGCAGCGAAAGGATGCTCTGGGTGGTCATGGGGTCCAGGGCGCTGGTGGCCTCGTCGCAAAGGAGCATTTCCGGATCGCTGGCCAGTGCGCGGGCGATGGCCACGCGCTGCTTCTGCCCGCCGCTGAGCTGCGCCGGATAGGCGCCGGCCTTGTCCTCAAGACCTACGATGCGAAGCAGCTCGATCACGCGCTCGTTGGCCTGCTTCTTGGGCACCCCGGCGATCTCCAGCGGGTAGCGCACGTTTCGCGCCACGGACTTTTGCATCAGGAGGTTGAACTGCTGGAAGATCATCGCCATGCGGCGGCGGGTCTGGCGCAGCTGCTGCTTGTTCATGGCCAGGATGTTTTCGCCGTCGATGAAGATCTGCCCGTCGGTGGGGGTGTCCAGCCGGTTAAGGCAGCGGATCAGCGTGCTCTTGCCCGCTCCGCTCATGCCGATGATGCCGTAGATATCGCCTTTGTCGATGGTCAGGCTGATGTTGCTCAGCGCGTGTACCTCGCCGCCGGGTATGGGGTAATCCTTGCACAGGCCGCGTATCTCGATTTGCGGTTTCTGCTCCATCCTTTGCACACCTTTCTGCTGGCCGATGAAAAAACCCACTTCGCGCATTTGCGAAGCGGGCTTCAATGACATGGCACCTGTCAAGCGACGCAACACAAATAGCACGGGCTGAAATCGCACGCGCACATCATGTTCATTCGCATGGCACATAGGTTCGTCACGGGCGACTCCTCCCTTCGCTCACATTGCGCAGTTTGAGATTGGTGGCATGTTACCACAGAATCGGCGGATTGTCAACCGGTTTTGGAAAATCGAAACGATTTATACAATCAAAGTACAATCGTTCGGAATGAATCACACGTCGCTTTTGGCCTCGTCGCGGGCTTCGCGCGCGCTGATATGCTTTCTAAGGAGAAGGTTGATATACTGCGAAAAGGAGCGGTCCGTTTCCTCGGCAAAAAGGCGAATCTTTTCGATGACATCCTCATCCAGCGTGATGCTGACACTTTTCTTGAGCGGCTTCAATCTTCTCACCTCTCACATATCATAATATTCAATCGCCTAGAATATTGAATTATATTGTATAATCGTGTAATATAGTGTTATACAATATTATATTGAACAGCGAGGCGAACCGTATGCAACTTTTTGACGCAATCGAAAACTGCTTCCCCGCGATGGAGAAGCAGTATCAGAAAATCTGTCCGCCACCGGAGGATTTCTGGCCTCCGGCGCTGGTGGAGCGCGGCTTGCGGGAGGATATGGTCGGCTGGACGCAGCTGCACCTGCTCACGCCCGGCCTGACCTCCCTGTTTGAACGCGCGGGCGTAACGGAGCGCAGCGTGATGGCGCGCACCATGGTGCAGTGGTTTTACTACGACAAGTACAGCCGCGAATAGGCGCGTTTAGCCGTGCAGGTACCGGTCCTGCTCCGGCGTGAGCGCATCGATCTTCACGCCCAGGGCGGTCAGCTTGCGAAGCGCCACCTCGCCGTCGATGTCGCGGGGCACATCGTAGAGCGCGGGCGGCATCTCGCGGCCCTTTTGCGCCAGACGCAGCGCGCATAGCGCCTGAAGGGCAAAGCTCATGTCCATGATCTCCACCGGGTGCCCGTCGCCAGCGGCCAGGTTCACCAGCCGGCCCTCGGCCAGTAGGAACACGGTGCGGCCGTTTTCCAGGCGGTAGCCCTCGATGTTCCTGCGCGCCTCGTAATGCTCCACGGCCATGGCGCGCAGGCCCGCCACGTCCACCTCCACGTCGAAGTGACCGGCGTTGCACATCATGGCGCCGTCCTTCATTAGCAGCATGTGCGCGGGGGTCACCACGTCGCGGCAGCCGGTCACGGTGATGAACAGGTCGCCCAGCGAGGCAGCCTTCTCCATGGGCATCACGGTGAAGCCGTCCATCACGGCTTCGATGGCGCGAACGGGGTCCACCTCGGTCACGATGACCTTGGCGCCAAGCCCCTTGGCGCGCATGCTCACGCCCTTGCCGCACCAGCCGTACCCAGCCACGACCACGGTAGAACCGGCCACATTCAGGTTGGTGGTGCGCATGATGCCGTCCCACACGCTCTGGCCGGTGCCGTAGCGGTTGTCAAAGAGGTGCTTGCAGTCGGCGTCGTTGATGCTGAACATGGGGAAATTCAGCTTGCCCGCGGCCGCGCGGCTGCGCAGGCGGATGACGCCCGTGGTGGTTTCCTCGCAGCCGCCGCGCAGGTTCTCGGCCCATTCGGGGTGCTCCTCGTGCAGAATGTGCACCATGTCGCCGCCGTCGTCGATAATCACATCAGGCTTTTCGCTCAGGGCGCGGCACAGATAGTCGTGGTATTCTTCCGCGGTGCAGCCGTGCGTGGCATAGACGGTCACGCCGCTTTCGCTCAGCGCGGCGCATATGTCGTCCTGCGTGGAGAGGGGATTGCTGCCCGTCGCAAAGACCTCGGCCCCGCCCTGATGCAGCACCTGGGCCAGATAGGCGGTCTTGGCCTCAAGATGGATGGACAGGGCCACCTTCAGCCCTTCCAGCGGGCGGTCGCGCTTCATGTCCTGCGCGATGCCGTCCAGCACCGCCATGTGGCGGCGGGCCCATTCGATCTTTTGCCGCCCCTGCGGCGCGAGGGAGGCGTCCCGGATGATGGATGCCATGATACTCACCTCACAATCAGATTATAGAGGGGAAAATAGAGAAACGGAACCACAATGGCGGGCAGGAGATTGGCCACCTTGATGTCCTTCTCAAGCAGCATATTCACGCCGATGCCCATGATGAGCAGCCCGCCCACGGCGCTCATTTCGGTGATGACTGCGTCGCTGAGCAGCGGGGCCACGGCGTTGCCCAACAGGGCAATCGCGCCCTGATAGACGAAAACCGGCACGGCGGAGAGCATCACGCCGATCCCCAGCGAGCTTGCGAAGATCACCGCCGTCACGCCGTCCAGCGCGGCCTTGGCAATCAAGGTGGAATGGTCGCCGCGGATGCCGCTGTCCAGCGCGCCGACCACGGCCATGGCGCCCACGCAGTAGACCAGGCTGGCCGTGACAAAACCCTTGGCAAAGGTATTGCCCTCGCCCTCGCCGCGGGTGAGCTTGCGCTGCGCCCATTGGCCCAGACGGTTCATCTTGCCGTCGATGTCGATCAGCGCGCCCGCCACGCCGCCCAGCACCATTGAGAGGATGACCAGCAGCGTATTGTCTGTTTCGATCGCGCCCATGAGGCCGATGAGAATCACGCTCAGGCCCACGCCCTGCATCACCGTATGGGAGACGGCGGGCTTCATCCCGCGCCGAAGCAAAAGACCCAGACACGTGCCCAGCACGATGGCCGCGCAGTTGATCAGAGTGCCGATCAAGCAATCGCCTTCTTTGGTTTCAAAATGGCTGCACGCAAAAAACCGCCGAACCGTGCGGCGGCTTTTTGCTCACAGGCAAAGATTACTGCGCGGCCGCCGCGGTTTCCACGGGGTACACGCTGACCTGCTTCTTGTCG
>USFL01000223.1 GCA_900553905.1 uncultured Eubacteriales bacterium
GACCGGGGATGTGCTGTGGCTGCTGGGTTTGCCGGCCGGGCTGTGCGCCATGCTGGGCGCGCAGCTGGGCAGCCGCCTGACCATCAGAAAGGGAAGCCGCTTCGTACGCGGGATGATGCTGTGCGTGCTGTTTCTGCTTCTTGCCAAAATGATTACGGATATGTTACAATAAAAGTTGCCATGAACAGGGAGGTGCGCCCGGATGAATCAACCCGATCTTACGCGCGAGGTGCGGCTTACCATTCCCGCCCGCCAGGACTATGCCCTTGTCGCCAGCATGACGCTTTGCGGGCTGGGAATGTCGGCGGGGCTGGATATGGACCTGTTGGGCGACCTGCGCACCGTGACCTGTGAATGCATGGACTGCCTGCTTCACCAGGCGGGCCGCCCCGAAAGCATCGAGGTGTGCGCGCGCGTGGAGGGCGGGCGGCTGTGTGTCGATTTCCGTGCGGTTTCGCGCCGGCGGATGCAGGCGGCGGACGCGCTGGACCTGGACATCACCCGTGGGGTTTTGGAAACGCTGATGACGCAGGTGCGGCTCCAGCAGGATGGCGACGGCGTGTATGGCATCGAATGCTCGATGCCCGTCTAGGAGCGGAGGCAGCCATGAACGATGAGCATCTGATCCTGCTGCTGGAAAGGTATGCCGCCGGCCGAGACCCTGCCCTTCGGGACGAGCTGTTTGAGCGTTACCTGCCCCTGGCGCGGGCCGTGGCACGCAAGTTTTCCGGCCGCGGCGTGGAAACGGAGGATCTGGAGCAGGTGGCCGGCATGGCGCTGCTCAAGGCGCTGGAGCGCTTTGACCCGGCGCGTGGTTTTCGCTTTGTCACCTATGCGGTGCCCACCATCACCGGCGACGTGCGCAACTACCTGCGCGACAAAAGCGGCCTGATGCGCATGCCGCGCGATATGCGCCAGCGCCTTTACCAGATGACGCAGGAGCAGGAGCGCTTCGAGCGCGAGCATCTGCGCGCGCCGACCGCCACGGAGCTGGCGGAGCGTATGGGGATTGCGCCGGAGGAATTCTTGGCCCTGCTGAACCTGCGCGCGCAAAGCGACGCGGTATCGCTGGATATGCCCGTGGGCGAAGAGGGCGATACGCGCCTGTCCGACCTGCTGGGCAGCGCGGACGACCGCTTTGAATGCATGGAGCGCAGCGAGTGGGCCCAGTGGCTTTTGTCCAAGGTGGGCGATACGGAGCGCGAGCTGCTCACCCTGCGCTACCGCGACGGTCTGGGCCAGCGCGAAACGGCCAAGCGCCTGGGCATCTCCCAGATGCAGGTGTCGCGCCTGGAGCGGCGCGCGCTCAGCCGCCTCAGGGCCATCGAGGCCCAGGCATAGCAAACGATGAAACAGTGAAGGGAGGCTGGCGGGTTTGCAATCGGACCCCAATCAACCGCAGAATCCTTATCCGCAGGGACCGTCCGGCCCCGTAAACTGGCAGCAGCCCAACGGCGTGCCGCCGCAGCAGACGCCTCCCGGTATGGAGGGGCAGGGCTGGCAGGGTGCACCGGCCTGGCCGCAGGGCCAGCCGAATGCGTATCCGGGATATGGCTATCAGCAGCCCCAGCCCATGTATACGCTGGAGCAGCTCCAGCAGATGTATACGCCGGAGCAGCTCCAGCAGATGTTTACCCCCGAGCAGCTCCAGCAGATGCAGTATGAGGCCTGCATGCAGCAGGCGCCGGCCATGCCCACCATGCAGCAGCCCATGCAGGAAATGCCGCGCCGGCGCAGAAAACGCAAAAAAAAGCCGGCCGGCAAGGGCGGCGGGCAGTTTTGGAAGGTGCTTGTGGCCCTTGTGATCATCGGCGGGGGAGCGTGGTACTTCCTCAAGGACATGGTGGGTACCCAGGCGCAGAGTACCGCCGTGGTGGAGGCCGGCACGCTCGGCACCTCCTACACGGGCGACGCGCTGATCGTCCGCAATGAGACCGCCTATGACGAGGAGGGCGTGCAGTATATCGACTATGTGGCTCAGGAGGGCAGCGTGGTCTATCGCGGCGACGTGATCTGCTACGTCTACTCCACCGGCTACAGCACCAAGGAAATGACCGCCCTGCAGGACTGCCGCGACGCCATCAAGGATTATCAGCAGACGCTTCTCAAGAGCGAAACCAACTTCGACCAGAAGATGATCCGGCTGGAAACCGAGGTGATCGAGCGGGGACTTGAGGTCAGGAGCCTGGTGCAGGGCGCCCGGGGCAATCTGGGCAATCAGGAAACCATCCTGGAAACCGCCATCAACCAGCGGCAGAGCTATTTCCGCAGCAAGTATTCCAGCGATATGCGACTTAGCCGTCTCTACGACGACGAAACCAATCAGCAGCGCCGCATCGACAGCTGGATCAATCAGACGGTGGCCACGCAGGAAAGCATCGTCAGCTTCTACACCGACGGCTTCGAGTATGCTCTGACCCCCTCGGAATACGAGAAGTACACGCCGTCGGAGGTGCGCGCCATGATCAATGGCCAGCGCCCCGAAACCTCCACCGCCGCGCGCGGCCGCACCAACCTGTACCGGCTGGTCAAGCAGAACAACTACGCCGTGCTCATGCTGGTGCGCAACACCAACTGGAATCCCGTCGAAGGGACCACCTACAAGCTGGTGTTGGAGCAGTTCACCAACACCGTGGTGGATGCGCAGGTGCTTTCCTTCACCCGTTCGGGCGGCGAGCTGCTTCTGCGCCTGGCGGTGATCGGCGATGTGCGGGACGTGCTGTACATGCGTACCTGCCAGGCGCAGTTGGGCGAGTATGTGGACTGCCTGCTGGTGCCGGAGGGCGCGCTCTACACCCAGAACAACGCCACCGGCGTGGTGGTGGTATCGGAAAGCGCGCAGAACTTTGTGCCCGTGACCGTGCACCGTCAGGAGAACGGAAAGGCCTATGTATCGCCCGTGCAAACCGGGCTGCTCACCGCCGGACAGACCGTGCGGCTGTTCAAGTAGGAAAGGCGCTGGTGACGAAATATGTACGAAGAAATGCAGGAAACGCCTGAAAAGCAAGCGTCATCTGGGCTTGTGGAGCATCTGGAGGCGGAGGTGCTGCGGCGGAACGTGTCGAGAGTTTTGGAGGATTTGGACAAAAACCGCTTTCAAAATTCTCCGCCGGCGCGTCTGGTAGCCGTTACCAAAACCGTGGGACCGGATGTGATCAATCAGCTGAAAGCCTTGAATATCCTGGATATTGGCGAAAATCGGGCACAGGTGGCCCTGCCCAAGCTGCCAAAAATCGCGCCGGAATTTCGCCTGCATTGGATTGGAAGGTTGCAAACCAACAAAGTCAAAGGTATAATAGACCATGTGTGTATGCTGCACACGCTGGACCGCCTCGCCCTGGCGCAGGAGGTTGAGCGCCGTGCGGCGGAGCATGGACGTGTCTTGCCCGCGCTGGTGCAGATCAACATCGCGCGGGAGCCGCAAAAAGGCGGCATGCCGCCGGAGGATGCGCTGGGTTTCCTTCGGCAGATGCGCGATTTTCCCAATATCCACGTCGAAGGGCTGATGAGCATCATGCCGCTGGACGCGCCGACGGATGTGCTGGCAACGCTGTTCCGTGGGATGCGCACGCTCTTTGAGCGCCTCCGGGACGAGGCGGTACAGGGCGTGGAGATGCGGGAATTGTCCATGGGCATGTCCAACGATTATCAGATTGCCGCGCGCGAGGGCGCAACGATGGTGCGGATCGGTACGGCGCTGTACCGCCGGGACTGAAGCATTCGCCATAGGGGGTTCGTTG
>USFL01000224.1 GCA_900553905.1 uncultured Eubacteriales bacterium
CCGACAGCGCGCATTGTCAGGGATATGCCACCCCTGCCCAGTGCCGCGAGCTGTGGGGCGAGGCATATACCGCCTACCGCGACCGCGTGCTGGAGGCGGTTGCCGCCACCAGGGACGAGCTGGTCACCTACGGCGGCCAACCCATCACGGTGATGTACCATGCCATCAGCGGCGGGCGCACAGAGGCGGCGCAGACGGTGTTTTCAGAGGCGCTGCCCTATCTGGTCAGCGTGGAGAGCGATGGGGAAGAGGGCGCGCGGGGCTTTCTGGAGGATACGTTTTTCACCTTTGATGAAATGGCCGCTTCGCTGGGAGAGGCGTTCGGGCTGGAGCTGACTGCGGATGAGGTGGAGCGCACCCTTGCGGTGGCGGGCTACACGGATACCGGCCGCGTGGCAGCCATGCTGGTGGGCGGCAGGGAGGTGGAAGCCACGGCCTTCCGGCAGGCGCTGGGGCTGCGGAGCACCTGGTTTACGCTGTCCATGGACGGAAGCGGCGTCACCTTCCATCAGCGGGGGTACGGGCACGGCGTGGGGATGAGCCAGGCCGGGGCCAACAGCATGGCGGCCGACGGCGCGGATTACCGGGCCATCCTCACGCATTACTATCCCGGCGTTTTGGTTGAAAAACGCTGAAACCGCATAGCATGCTTCCCGCCGGGCCAACCTATGCCCGGAGGGATGTGTATGCAGAACAATCGCTTTCTGGAGGGGCTGCGTCGGGTCTATGCCCGCTACGACCGCCTGATGGAGAAGCAGGGCTTCTACATCGTGCTGGCGGTGTGCGTGCTGGTGATCCTGCTCAGCGCGCTCTACACCTTTCAGCTGCGCGATCAATGGGAGGAGCCGCCCGCCGCGGCGGATACGGGCGAGGAGGCGCTGGCCGCGGGCGGTTCGCAGGGGGCGCAGACCTTGAGCGACGCCAAGGCCCTGGTGGAAAGCCGCGGCGCGAGCCAGTTGGCCGTACCCACGCAGGCGCCTTTGCGCTTTTCCCAGCCGGTGAGCGGCTTTACCGACCGCGGCTTCTCCGTGACGGAGCCGCAGTACTTTTCCAAAACCGACGTCTGGCAGGTTCATCCCGGCATCGACCTGCTCGTGGCATACGGCGAGGTGGTCAAGGCCTGCGGCGCGGGCGTCGTGGATGCCGTGTGGGAGGATAACCAGCTGGGTCTGTGCGTGCGCATCACCCATGAGGACGGCTACCAGAGCATGTACGCGGGGTTGAGCAGCGCGGACTACGTGCGCGCGGGCGACCCCGTGGCGCAGGGCCAGACCATCGGCCATGCGGGCAACGGCGTGCTGGCCGAAAGCGACGCGGAGCCGCACCTGCACCTGGAAATCTGGAAGGACGGCCGGCCGGTGGACCCAATCGCCGTATTTTTGGGGGTTGACAATGAAGATACAATATGATACATTTCAATACGTTTCATAACATTTTAGACGGAGGCATCAGGTATGTGCGGAATCGTCGGCTATATTGGAAGCAAGCAGGCCTCTCCCGTTCTTGTTGAGGGACTGGAGAGGCTTTCCTATCGGGGCTACGACAGCGCAGGCGTGGCGGTGATCGGGCCGGAGGGGCGCATCAACGTGCGCAAGGCCAAGGGCAGGCTGGAAAACCTGAAAAGCCTGCTTGACCAAAGCCCAGTGGAGGGCGTGATCGGCATCGGCCACACGCGCTGGGCCACGCACGGCGAACCCAGCGACCTCAACGCCCATCCCCATACGGACGTCAAGGGCGGCATCGCGGTGGTGCACAACGGCATCATCGAAAACCATGAATCCCTGCGCAGATACCTGGAGAGCACCGGCGCGCGCTTCGTCAGCCAGACGGACACCGAGGTGATCGCCCATCTGCTCAATCACCTTTACGAGGGCGATATGCGCCGCGCGCTGCTTCGCGCCATGGGCATGCTGGAGGGCAGCTACGCGCTGGGCGTGATCTGCGACCAGGAGCCGGACGTGCTCTACTGCGCACGCAACGACAGCCCGCTGGTCATCGGCGCCAGGGACGGAGAGGGTTTCATTGCGTCAGATATTCCGGCGCTGCTCAGCCATACGCGCGACGTGATTTTCCTACAGGACCGGGAGATAGGCGTGCTGGACCGGCGGGGAATCAGCGTGTACGACGCCTACGGCAAGACCCGTCAGCATGCGGTGTTCCATGTGGACTGGGATCTTTCCAGCGCCGAAAAGGGCGGGTATGCCCACTACATGCTCAAGGAGATTCATGAGCAGCCCACGGCCCTGCAAAGCACCTTCACCCCCAGGGCGGCCGGGTATGACTGGCTGCCCATCACGCGCGAGGAGGCGCGCGCGCTTCGCAAGATCAGCATCGTCGCGTGCGGCACGGCGTATCACGCGGGCATGGTGGGCAAGTATGCCATCGAGCGGCTGGCGCGCGTGCCCGTGGAGGCCGAGATCGCCAGCGAATACCGCTACCGCGACCCCATCGTGGGGGAAAACGAGCTGTTCATCGCCGTATCGCAGAGCGGAGAAACCGCCGATACCCTGGCCGCTCTGCGCGAGGCCAAGCGCCGGGGCGCGCAGGTGATGGCGGTGTGCAACGTGGTGGGCTCGACCATCACGCGCGAGGTGGGGGAGGAAAACACCCTCTACACCTATGCGGGCCCGGAGATTGCCGTGGCCAGCACCAAGGCGTACATCACCCAGGCCGAACTGATGGTGATGCTGGCCGTGGCGTTGGCGGACCTGCGCGGGCAGATCACCCCGGAGCGCGCAACGCAGCTCAGGGAGGAGCTTTCCGCCCTGCCCCGCAAGGCCGAGCAGGCGCTTGGCGTGGAGGAGCAGCTCCAGCGCCTCACCAGCATGCTCAGCCAGAAGCGGCATGTGTTTTTCGTTGGGCGCGGGCTGGATTACGCCCTGTGTATGGAAGCGGCGCTCAAGCTCAAGGAGGTCAGCTATATTTTCAGCGAGGCCTACGCCGCGGGCGAGCTCAAGCACGGTCCCATCGCCCTGCTCAAGGAAGGAAGGCTGGTGGTGGCCGCCATCACCCAGCCCGCCCTGCTGGAAAAGACCATGAGCAACCTGCGCGAGGTGGCCGCGCGCGGCGCGCAGGTAGTGGCCGTGTGCCGTGAAAGCCTCGCGCCCAAGGTGCGCGGGCAGGTGGACGAGGTAATTACCGTTCCGAATGCGGACGATCTGCTCGCGCCCCTGCTGGCGGTAATCCCGCTCCAGCTGTTCGCCTATTGCATGGCGGTGGCGCGCGGCTGCGACGTGGATAAGCCGCGCAACCTGGCCAAGAGCGTCACGGTGGAATAAACGGTATCTTTGCCTTAACGCAGTCCGGGCGCTTCCCGGCTCACCCCGTTGGGGGTGGAAGGAAGCGCCCGGCTTTTTGCTGCGCTTGAAGAGCCTTTGCCCAGCACAGGGACACGCCGGCGGGGCACAGGGAGAAAAGGCCGCAGGCGCCATGCGGCGCACGCAGCCGCGCCCGCCTGATGATCCCGGAAGCCTCGTTGCTCAGTCGCTGCTAACGCAGGGGGAAGGTGGCTTCATGGATGCGTCCGTCGTCGGTGAGAATCAGCCGTCCGTCGCGCAGCTGCTCGCCGTCCGCGGTGGGGAAGGGACATTCCCGTGAGGCATGCAGGTGGTAGGTGGCTGTACCAAAGCGATAGGTCACGCGCAGCTCGTCCCAGCCGGATGGAGCCACGGGCCGGAAGCGCAGCACGTTGCCCGTCTTTTGAAAACCCAACAGCTGTGTCAGCACCACGTATTGCAG
>USFL01000225.1 GCA_900553905.1 uncultured Eubacteriales bacterium
GGCAAAACGCTGGGCATGATTTTTCAGAAATCCTCCACCCGTACGCGCGTCAGTTTCGAGGTGGGCATGAGCCAGCTGGGCGGTAACGCGCTGTTTCTCTCCAGCCGCGATCTGCAAATCGGCCGCGGTGAGCCCGTGGAGGACACCGCCCGCGTGCTGTCCCGCTATCTGGATGGTATCATGATCCGTACCTTTGCCCAGCAGGAGGTGGAGGATCTGGCCCGCTACGGCTCCATCCCGATCATCAACGGCCTGACCGATTACGCGCACCCCTGTCAGGTGCTGGCCGATCTGATGACCATCCGCGAGCGCAAGGGCAGCTTCAAGGGATTGAAGCTGTGCTTCGTCGGCGACGGCAACAACATGGCCAACTCCCTCATCGTAGGCGGCATCAAGGCGGGGATGGCCGTTCGCATCGCCTGCCCTGCAGGTTATCTCCCCGATGCGGCCCTGATGGACTGGGCGCGCAAGACCGGCGATTTCGACTGTCAGCCCGACGTGCTGGGCATGGCCAAAGGCGCGGATGTGGTCTACACCGACGTGTGGGCCTCCATGGGCCAGGAAGGCGAGGCCGAGGAGCGCCGCGCTGCCTTTGCGGGCTACCAGGTGAACCAGGCCGTGATGGATGTGGCGAACGCGGGTGCGATGGTGCTGCACTGCCTGCCTGCTCACCGCGGCGAAGAAATCACCGCCGAGGTGCTGGAGGCGCACGCCGACGAAATTTTCGAGGAAGCGGAAAACCGCCTCCACGCGCAGAAGGCCGTGCTGGTTCGGTTGCTGGGCTGAAAACAGGCATCAAGAAAAGGCTGCGTGGTTCTCTGATGAACCATGCAGCCTTTTTTGATTGCTTTCAACCCTTGAGCTGAGCCAGCACGATGCCGCCCATCATCAGGACGCAGCCAAGCGCTTCTCTCGCAGTCAGCATGTCGCCCAGCAGCACCCATCCGGCTAACACCGCAAACACGCTTTCCAGCGACATCAGCAGCGACGCCACCGTGGGGTCGGTGTCCTTCTGCGCCACGATCTGCAGCGTATATCCCACCGCACCGCTGAGCACGCCCGCGTAGAGCAGCGGCACAGCGCATTGAACAATGGTTCCCGCATCAATAGGCTCCGTAAACACCGCCACGCCCATGCACAATACCGACGCCGTGGCAAATTGCAGGCAGCTCATTTTCACGCAGTCCGTCAGGCGGCTGAAATGGTCCACCACCAGAATATGGCCGGAAAAGCAAAGCGCGCACAGAATCAGCAGCCCATCCCCCGGGGCGATGGAAAAGTCCTCGCCGATGCACAACAGATACAGCCCGGCCACGCTCAGAAGGACGGCCAGCCATACCAGCCACGCAGGCCGTCTGCCCCACAGCATGCCCAGCAGGGGCACCAGCACGATGTAAAGCGCCGTGATGAACCCCGCCTTGCCCGCGCCCGTGCCCATGGCGATGCCCATCTGCTGAAAGGCGCTGGCCAGCGCCAGCATGGCGCCGCAGCACACGCCGCCGGTCAACAGCGTTCTGCGCTGAGCGGGGGTCATCCCCCGCCAGGAGGTATCCTGCCCGGTTTTTCGGGCCTTTCGGTCCAGCGCGGCGATCACCGGCAGCATCGCCAACGCGGCCAGCGCCATGCGCAGACCGTTAAACGTAAACGAACCCAGGCTGTCCGCCGCTACATCCTGGGCGACGAAGGCCGCGCCCCAGATAAGCGCCGTAAGCGTTAGCAACAGGTTTGCCCGAACCGAACGTTTCATTTGCAGGTTCTTCTCCCTTGGTATGAGAATACACCGCGCACTGCGGCAAGCATCATCTTACAACAGGCCGGTGGGTTTGTCCACCGCTTTTTACTCATAACCGTCAAAAGCCGCCCGCCTCTTTGGCGAACGGCTTGAGGAGCGATGCTTTCACCTTTATTTAAGACCGGAACGAACCAGGCTGGATACAAAGACGCGTTGAAAGCAGCAGAACAGCACGTACAGAGGCAGCATTACGATCAACGTGGCAGCCGTCACCTTCGCCCACATAGGGCCGGACTCGCTGGCTTTCGCAAACAGTGAAAGGCCCACCGTCAACGGCCGTTTTTCCACGGAGTTAATCACAATCATTGGCCATAAGAAATTGTTCCAGTGCGTACTGATGGAGCAGATGGCAAATGCCACATAGGTTGCCCGGGTGGATGGAATATACACGTTCAGCAGCGTTTGAAAGATCCCTGCGCCGTCAATGCGGGCGGCATCGGCGATGGCCGAGGGAATGCTTTTGTATGCTCCCCGAAGCAGCAACAGGCCCATGGAGGAGGCAAAGAAGGGAATCATCACGCCCAGCAGCGTATCCAGCAGGCCCAGCTGGCGAAGCGTTGTGTAGTTGGGCAGAATCAGCACATCCGCCGGAATGATGATCTGCACCATGATCAGCGCCATGGCCAGGCCTTTTCCGCGAAAATTGACGCACGCCAGGGCATAGGCCCCCATCGTTACCGTAATCAGCTGCACCGCCAGAATGCCGGCCACGATCAGGAAGGTGTTCAGTCCGTACTGCAAAAACGGCGCAGAGTCAAATACAACTTGAAAGTTTTCCAGCGTCAGTGTGCTGGGCAGCTGCAACAGCATGGATTCCTTGGACGGCTTCAGCGCCGTAAGCACCGACCAGATCAACGGAATAGCCCACAGCAGGCTCACCGCAAGCAGCACGGCGCGCGTTGCGATACCCGGCTTTTGCTTCATTGCATTGCGCCTCCTGTCAGTTGTCGTAGTGGGTGTGACGGTCCATACCGCCATACTGCACAAAGGATACCAGCAGCATAAAGACCAGCATGACCACCGTCATCACGGAAGCCTTGCCGATATCCCAGTAGGCGAAGGCCGTCTGATAGATGTGATACATCAGCACGTTGGTGCTGTTGTTGGGTCCTCCCTTGGTGGTCATGGTCACGATCAGGTCCACCATCTTAAAAGAATTGGCCATCGTACACATGAGCACGAACACGGTGGTCGGCCGCACCAGCGGCAGGGTAATCTTGCGCAGCATCGTCAAGGGCGAAGCGCCGTCAATCAACGCCGCCTCATAATACTCCGGCGATATGTTCTGAAGCCCCGATGTGTAGAAAATCATGACAAAGCCCGCTTCGCGCCACAGGTATACCACCATGATGGTATAGATCGCATACTGGGGATCATTGAGAAAATCGGGCGCGGCAACCCCCATCATCTTGGCGACCTGGCTGATGAAGCCCACGGTTGGCGTGAGCAGATAGGTCCACACCGTGGCAAAGCCGATGGTGGGCGCGATGTTGGGATAGTAGATCAACGCGCGGGCAAATCCCACGCCCCGCGCCTCCCGCTTGACCAGCATGGCCAGGAAAAAGCCCAGCACCATGCTCAACGGAATCACGAACAGGGCGAATTTGAACGTGTTGCCCAGAACGGTTATGAACACTTTGTCGCTGAACACGTCCGTATAGTTTTTCAGGCCGATGAACTGGTAGGTCTGCTTGCCCAGATTGACCTTCTGAAAGCTGTTGATGATGGCTTTTACAATGGGATAGATGGTGAAGCATCCCAGAAAAAGCAGCGAGGGCAGCAAAAATGACCAGCCCAGCGCATCCCTGCGCAGCTGATTTCTGCGTTCGTTGGCCCGTTGCATCGGCTCACTCCTCCCTGTGGTTCGTAAAGCGGGGCGCGTTTCACGCGCCCCGCCAAGGGTCGGTTACTGATAATCG
>USFL01000226.1 GCA_900553905.1 uncultured Eubacteriales bacterium
CTGGAGATTGAGGCCGTGGCCGGTGGAGGCGGGCTGGGTCGCGGCGACGGGAATCTTTCCGGCGTTCCAGTCTTCCATGTCCTGCGCGGTTTTCAGCTCACGCACACCGCTCGGATTCTCCGGGCTGTACTTTCCGAACCGCTGCTGGATGCGCGCCAGATCATGCTGGTAGTTGTACATCACCAGCACGGGCTTGCCGTTCGCCGCCTCAATGAGATCCTCCAGCGCGTCCAGCTTGCGGTCGTGGAGCACGCGCACATTGTGGAACTCATCGTAGACCGCGCCGTTGGCAAGCTGAAGCAGCTTTCCCGCCAGCGCCGCTGCGTTGAGCGCCAGCACGTCTCCGTCCGCGTAGGGCAGGAGCATATCCCGCTCCATCTGGCGGTACAGTTTTTCCTCTCTTGCGGACAACCTGATCTCCACCACATTGTCCACCCGTTCCGGCATCTTGAGATGGTCCGCCGCCCGCATGGACACACAGATGTCGCCGATGCGCCGGTAGATGGCCTCTTCCGCGCCGGGCTTCAGCTCGCGCTTGTACGGCAGCCAGCTGTTGGGCGTGTCGAAGTACATGTCCAAATAACTGCGCATCGTCCTGCCCAGCCGCGCGCCCCGGTCCAACAGGTAGATCTGCGGCCAGAGGTCCTCCAGCCCGTTGGGCGCGGGCGTGCCGGTCAGCCCCACCACGCGGGTGAACTGGGGCAGGACTTTCTTCAGCGCAAGAAACCGCTTCGCCCGGCTGTTCTTGAACGAGGACAATTCGTCGATCACGAGCATATCGAAGGGCAGCTTTCGCCCGGCGTAGTGTCTGACCAGCCACTCCACGTTCTCGCGGTTGATGACGTACAGATCGGCCTTCCGGCTCAGTGCGGCGATGCGCTCCCTGGGCGTGCCGAGCACGCGCTCCAGCCGCAAACCGTGCAGCTGCTCCCACTTGCCCAGCTCGGCGATCCATGTGTCCCGCGCCACGCGCAGCGGCGCGATAATCAGGACGCGGCTCACCTCGAAGCTGTCATAGAGCAGATGGGCTACGGCGGTCAGGGCAATGGCCGTCTTGCCCAGCCCCATGTCGAGAAACACGCCGCATTGCGGATGCGCCTCGATGAACTCCACGCAGAAGCGTTGGTAGTCGTGCAGGTCGCGCTCCGCAAGCGGCTGCGCGTCGCGGGGTCTATGTGTGTTCAATGGTTATCAACTCCATTCGTAGTGCGGTAAAAGCCAGCTCCCCTATGCGGTAGCAAGGTTTGGCACACGCCACGCCTTGCAGCTTCATAGGGGAGCGAGGACATATCGTGAAATTCAGGGAAACGAAGGCAAACGCGCAAAACAGGAAGGCAAGGGCATATCGTGACAGAGAAGGACGGACATACCGTGAAAACCGCTCAAGAATCAACAGCCCTTTTTCGAGCGGAGCAGGCGTAACGTAATTTGCCTCGCGCGCGCGTATGCGCATACGGGCACATACACGCTCGTTTTTTGCTTTTTCCTTCTCTTTTCCAAAACCTCTTATAGAAGAGATTGTTACAACGTTACAGTTTGAGTTTTTTCCTATTAATGCACGTTGTAAATGGTGTGTGACGTTCTCCGTAACCTTCCAAGACAGTTACAAATCTTCTGTAGCCTTCTGAGATGGTTACGGAGATGGT
Source organism: uncultured Eubacteriales bacterium (assembly GCA_900553905.1). Classification (GTDB taxonomy): domain Bacteria; phylum Bacillota; class Clostridia; order Christensenellales; family Aristaeellaceae; genus Limiplasma; species Limiplasma pullistercoris. The sequence continues at coordinate 1,647 of USFL01000226.1, forward strand.
CGCAATGCCAGTTACGCCCTGACCGGTCGCTGCTCGGCCTGGGCGCTTGCGGGCCGTTCCCTTGCGATTCGCTGGTAGCATCGCTGCGGGCCATATGGCGGCCGGCGCAGGAGACTGTTCTTGTTCCCGCTGTACTTCTCCCAGCCGCCGATCTTCATGAGCATCCCGAAGATGTCGTAGGTATCGCTGCGCCGGATGGCCGTGGGCTCCTTGCCGAAGCACTCCGCCCAGATCTCCACCGCGCTGACCACCGTGCGCCGCGCCGTGCCTACGCGGCTGCCGCCCGTGAACGGGTCGCCGCGCAGAAACCCGCGCCGCTCGGACAGATCCATCCTGTCCCAGTCCTCCGGTAGCAGCTTTTCCAGATACTCCGCGATCATGCCCTCGCGCACGTCGCTTTCCAGCGCCTCGGTCTGCTCCGCTTCCGCCAGACGCTCCACCTCCGGCGTGAGGTACAGCGCCTCCCCGTGCTGAAACAGCATATACGCCTCCGCCCAGAGTTGCTCTACCACATCCGCCACCTCCCACGGGCGATGCTTGCCCGCCGTGGTGCAGGTCACCGGCCAGAAGCGGCGGTTGCCCGTGATGTCCCGCAAAAAGCCGTCGCCGTTGTTCGTGCTGCCCACGATGATGCACTGCCGCGGATGGTCCTCCACGCTGTAGCCGTAGGAGTGGCGGAACTTGTCGTCCTGCCGCGTGATGAACGCCTTCACCGTCTCTACGTCCACCTTCTTAAGCCCGGCCAGCTCGCCCAGCTCCAGTATCCAGTAGCCTTGCAGCTTTTCCGGCGCGGCCTTGTCCTTCATGTCGCCTATGGTCAGACTGTCGCTGAACCACTTCCCGCCCAGCTTGGCAAAGAACGAGCTTTTGCCCATGCCCTGCGGGCCGTTGAGCACCACCACGCTGTCAAATTTGATTCCCGGCCGGTACACCCGCGCCACCGCCGCCACCATCATCTTCCTCGCAACCGCGCGGGTATAGGCCGTATCCGCCGCGCCCAGATAGTCCACGAACAGCGTGTCCACGCGCGGCACGCCGTCCCACGCGGGCAGGGATTCGATGTAGTCGCGGATGGGATGGTAGCCCCGCTCCGCCGCGATGGCCAGCAGGATGCCCTTGAGCTTGGACGGGGTGTACAGGCCGTAGACATGCTCCAGATAGATCTGCAGCGCGCCCAGGTCCGATTCGTTCCAGCCCGCCTTGATGGGCGTCCACGGGACGGAGCTGCGGCCCTCGGCGTCCCGGCGGATGTCGATGCCGCTGCGGTGGATGTTGTAGGCGATGTCCCGGAGCCGGGGGTCGTTGCGCAGGATCAGCGCCAGATTGCCCAGCGTGTCCTTGACGCGGCCCTGCTTGTCCACCTCCAGCTTTTCCTGCCAGTTTTCGTCCTGCGCAGGCTGTGCTTCCTGCGCGTCCAGATCGCCAAACTCCTGCGCGGCCTGCTCCCTGCGCTCCTCGCATAGCTTGCGGCGGGTGGCCTCGTCCTGCGCGGCGTACTCCTGCATCCGGCGGACGGAGTCCTTCCCGTCGCCCACATGCGCGCCGTCCGGGGCCGTGCCGCCCGGCGTGAACAGGTGAAGGCGCACAAGGTCAAACGCATTGCACAGCTGCCCGCCCGCCGGGTCGGTGGCGTGGTGCGAATAGGCGTACTTGTCGTCGTAGACCACCAGCCCGCCCGTGGTGCTGCCGCCCACGAAGGTGTAGCGGTCGTCCTGCGCCGTGGGCGTGTATCTGTCCGCGAGGGTGTGTTCGAGGATGTCTGTGATGCTGTGCGCCCGGCAGAACGCCCCGATGATCCCACGCTTGGTCAGCGGGTCTTCCTGCCTGGAGACCGTGCGGCGCATCTTCGCCTCCACCGGCTGGGTCGTCGGCCAGAGCGAGGCGTCCGTCCAGTCGGGATAGGTGGCCAGCACCGCGTCCGGATCGAGGAACGGCTCGTCCGCGCAGCGGAACAGGTACTCGCCGTCCTCGGGCGCACTGGGCCAGTACATCAGCCTTGCCGGCTCAAAGGTCGTGGGGTCGAAGCGGGAAAGCGTCAATTCGTCCGCGATGCGGCGGG
>USFL01000227.1 GCA_900553905.1 uncultured Eubacteriales bacterium
GCAGCCAGCCCCTATGCCCGCCGCGCGGCCGCCGCGCCCATCGCGCCGGGAACCAAGCAAAACGAGTCTGCCAATCCGCAGAACAAGCCGGCCGGAAGCGCTGCGTACAGCGGCGTGAAGAATCCCTATAGCAGCGGCAGCATCACCGGGACGCAGAATCCCTACAGCCGGCCCACGACTGCGGCGGGAAGCGGTTCCGCTGCGACCGGCGCCCCCCATGGCGGGGCCTCTGCGACGGCGCAGAACCCCTACGCCAGGAGCACGCAGCCGGGCGGCAACGCCTCTGCGGCAGGCACGGCGCAGAACCCCTACGCCAGAAGCGCGCAACCGGGCGGCAACGCCTCTGCGGCAGGCACGGCGCAGAACCCCTACGCAAGGAGCGCGCAGCCGGGCGGCAACGCCTCTGCGGCAGGCACGGCGCAGAACCCCTACGCCAGGAGCACGCAGACGGGCGGTAGCGCCTCTGCGGCGGGCATGACCCAGAATCCCTATGCCACGGCTGCTTCCATGGCAGCCAAGCCGGCTGCACCGCAGGGAGAGGACGCGCTGAAGCCCCATGATTCCATGGAGGCGGCAAAGTCTCCCTATGCGGATGGAACGCTGTCCGAAGGCTTCAAGGCTTTCGACGGAACCACGAACTCCGCCTCCGGCACGCCGGCGGCAAACGGCCTGCACAGCGCCGGCAGCCTGGAGACCAAAGGAGCATCCGCCACCGGCAGCACGGCAGCCAATCCCTACGCGCGTCCGCTGGGCGCGGTACCCGCACCTCAAACCTCTGCGCAGGAAAACCATGGGCCGGATGCGTCCGCCCGCAGGCGCTCCACCCGCATGCAGCGTTATCATGCGGCCGGCGGGGATGATGAGGGCAACAACACCTGATTTTCCCACGGGGCCGTGCGGCTTTTGCCGCACGGCCCTGCGTGCATCGGGATACCAAAGAAGGAGGAAACGAGATGGCGGTTTACGGAACCTTTACATCCGTCACGGGTCAGGAGCTGGAAAAAGCCTTCTGGCCCACGGAGGGAGCCCCCAGGGGCGTGGTGCAGTTTGTGCATGGCATGGCCGAGCATATCAGCCGCTATGATGCGGCGGCGCGGGCGCTCAACGCGGCGGGGTATGCGGTGGTGGGGCATACCCATCTGGGCCATGGCGAGAAAGCGCCGCTGCTGGGGTATTTTGCCGCTGAAAACGGCTGGGATGCGCTCATCGAAGACGTGCACGCCCTGCGGCTGGAAACCCAGAAGGCCTGCCCCGGCGTGCCCTATGTGCTGCTGGGGCATTCCATGGGCAGCTTCGTTGTGCGCGGATATTGCCTCAAATACGAAAAGGGGCTGGCCGGCGTGGCGCTCAGCGGCACGGGACATTTCACCAGACCTGTGGTGACGCTGGCAAAAACCCTGGCAAGCCTGCAATGTGCCCTGGGCGGCGAAAAGAAACCCAGCCACCTGGTGGAAAAGCTCAGCTCCTCCGGTTACAATCGGGGATATGACGACGTGCAGACTCCCTTTGACTGGCTCAGCCGCGACAGGGATCAGGTGGCGCTCTATATGGCGGACCCGTACTGCGGCTTCACCTTTACGGCCGGCGCGTACCGCGACATGTTTGACGGCCTCAGCCGCCTCTACCCGGAAAAGCTGGGCGCGATGGAAAAGGATGTGCCCGTCTATCTCTTCGCTGGAGACATGGACCCCGTGGGCAGCCATGGAAAAGGTGTGAAACGGGTGGCACAGGAGCTGCGCGACGCGGGGGTGCGGGATGTGACGCTTTGCCTCTACAGCGGCGGACGGCACGAGATGTTCAATGAAATTAACCGCGACGAAGTGTACGCAGACCTGATCGCCTGGTTGGACAAAAAAATCACAAAAGGATAAAGCTGTTAAAATTTCATTTCTTAATTGTTAAATTCCCCGGAATGTGTTACAATGTTCGCATCCCGGGGCTTTTTGTGCCCCAAAAGCCAGGAGGTTGGTTGCTCGTGACGGAAAACGCCCTTAGGGAAAGGCTTTCCCAGGTCAGGTGCTTCATGCTCGATATGGACGGCACCTTCTATCTGGGTGACCGTCTGCTGGAGGGTTCACTGGATTTTCTCGACGCGCTGGAGCGCACGGGCCGGCGCGCTCTGTTTGTAACCAACAATTCCAGCAAATCGGCCGACAGGTATGTGGAAAAGCTGGGCCGCATGGGCGTAAGGGAGCCGTTTCTCAACGTGCTCACCTCCGGCCAGGCGGCGGGGCGCTACTGCCTGCGCACCTTTCCGGGCCAAAGGGCGTTTCTTTTGGGAAACGGGCTTTTGCGCGCCGAACTGGAGCGGATGGGGCTGACGATCGACAACGAGCGCCCCGACTACGTGCTCATCGGCTATGACACCACACTTGATTACGAAAAAATGACGAAAGTGTGCGATCTGGTGCGCGCAGGGCTGCCTTACATAGCGACGCACCCGGATTTCAACTGCCCCACCGAGACGGGCTTCGCGCCGGATATCGGGGCCATCATCGCCTTTATCGAAGCCAGCGCGGACCGAAGACCGGATGTGATTCTGGGCAAGCCCTACGCCGGCATCGTGGAGGAAGCGCTGGCGCTGACCGGCCTGGAGAAGCACGAGCTGGCCATGGTGGGCGACCGCCTCTATACCGACATTGCCACGGGTCTGAACTTCGGCATTCTGAGCATTCTGGTGCTCACCGGAGAAGCCGGCGAGGCGGATATCGCCGCCACAGGCATTCAGCCCGATTTGATCTTTGAGCGCCTGAGCGCCATGAATCCCTACTTGTGAGCCGGAAAGGATACGGAAAGATGAAACGAATCGTTGCTTGTCTGTCAGCCCTGCTGCTTGCGCTGCCTTTGGCGGCGGAGGTCGCATCCTCGCTTGCGGAGACGCAGGTGACCATCACGCTTAGCACGGGGGAAACCATCGCTCCCACACAGTCCGGGAGCGCCGAAACCGAGGCTCCCGCCGCGACTTTGACGGCGACGCCGACCACTGCGCCGACGGATACGCCAGCTCCGACGGATACGCTCGCGCCCACCGATGCGCCCGAACCCACTCCGGCGCCCACCGAAGCGCCCCCCACGCTCAAATACGGCGATCAGGGCGAAGCGGTGAGCGAGCTTCAGAGCCGGTTGAGCGAACTGGGCTACTATGTGGGCCGCATCAGCGGCAACTTCCTGGAGGGTACGCAGAATGGCGTGAAGCGCTTTCAGGAGGACTACGGTCTGGAAGTGACCGGCGAACTGGACCCCGAAAGCGCCGAATTGCTTAAGAAAGCCCAGTACCGCTCCCTGCGCTACGGCGATGACGGCGACGACGTGAAGCGCCTGCAAACCGTGCTGCGCGAGCTGGGCTATCTGGACGCCAATTCCACCGGCAAATACCGCGCGGCCACGCAGGAGGCCGTGGCGGATTTCCAGGAGGCCATGGGCGTGGAGGCGACCGGCGAGGCGGACCTCGAGACGCAGCGACTGCTCTTTGGCGACACGGCGCTGGCCAAGGGCGCGCAGCCCACTCCCACGCCGGACCCGGACGCGGATCTTGGCGACATCAACGACGTGGTGATGGTCGAGGACGGAGCCAGCACGCCCGACAGCATGGGCACCAGCGAATACGGCGGCCAGAAGTTGCAGCGCGGCGATCAGGGCGAGGAGGTCAAGCAGGTGCAGACCCGCCTGACGGAGCTGGGCTTCTTCA
>USFL01000228.1 GCA_900553905.1 uncultured Eubacteriales bacterium
ATGACCGCCACAGCCGTGTTCTTGCCGCCGCTGACGGTGATCTCGCCCATCAGGGGATGACCGCCTGTGATAAGCATTTTATCCTTGCTGCTCATAGGTACGGCCCAAGGCCGCCAATCACCTCGCTTTGCCAAAAGGCAGGCATGATGCAAAGGACCATTTTTCATTATACATGTTTTTTCCACACTTTGCAACGCCGGGCGCAGGCGCCTTGAAAAGCGGTTTGTCCCATGGTATGATGCGCAGGGACAGAGAGAACGAAGCGGCCCCGTTCCGCGTCTGCGGAAACCGGAGCCGCCTGGAAATACAGGGGGATGGACACATGCTGGATGATTTGATCGAGCTGGCGCTTGAACTGATATTCGAAGGCGCCATGGAATCCGCCCATGCACGGCGAAAGCCGTTATACGCCCGGCTTGCGCTGGCGGGCATCCTGCTGGTTTTGTTTGCGGGGGTGACCGGCCTGCTGGTATGGGCGGGGATCACGACCCAAAGCTGGCTGCTGATCGCGCTGGGCGCAGCGCTGCTTGCGCTGGGCGCGGGGCTGATCGTCTGGCTCGTTCATAAGCGGAGGGAACGCCGGGACCGGTCATGACCGCGCCCGCGCCTCCAGATTGAGCCGGTCCGCCAGCGCGCACAGCTGGCCCAGGTTCGACAGCCGGTACCGCACATAGGGCGCCAGGCTCTCGTCATAGGGGAGCAGATCGGGGATCATCACGCTGACGCAGCCGGCCGCCGTCAGGCTGCGCAGGCCGTTTCGGCTGTCCTCCACGCCCAGGCATTCGCCGGGGGCGAGTCCCAGCCTGCGCGCGGCCTCCAGGTAGATGTCCGGTTCGGGCTTGCTACGCCCTCCCTCCGGGCCGCAGATCATCACGTCGAAGGCATCCTGCATGGCGGGCGTCGCTTGGACATAGCGCTCGACGATGGCACGGTCGGTGCTGGTGGCCAGGGCCACGCGAAGGGACCGCGCCCGAAGCCCCGCCAGGCATTCGGCCAGCCCCTGCTTGGTGGGCAGGCCGGTGGTGACCGCCGTGTGGAAAATCCCCTGATGCATCTCGTCCATCACGGCCTGACAGGGAAAATCCGGACCGAACGTCTCCCGGAGCACGTCGAATCCCGCCTGCGCCGTGCAGCCCAGCATGCGCAGGAACAGGTTTTCGGGCACGGCGTATCCGCGCCGGACGCACGCCCGCTCAAACAGCTGGCTGCCCAGGCGCTCGGTGTCCAGCAGCACGCCGTCCATGTCGAATAGAACGCCACGAATCATACCGCTCCACCTTTCACTCATGGTTGCGAGCGCTCGCGCCGGCGCGGCGCAGGAGCGCCACCGTGCGGGGCGTGACCAGCGTATAGATGGCCGCCATCACGACCGAGGAGAGGAAGCGCAGCGCGATGGCGCCCACGGTCAGGCTGATGGGGTAGTGGAAGATCTGGCTGTCGATGTAGAGGGCGACGGTGTTGAGCGCCGTCACCAGCAGGCTGGTCGCCAGCACGATGCCCGCCGTCTGCTTCATGCTCAGGTTGAGGCCGTGCTTTTTGGCGTAGAGGCCCACCAGCAGGCCGCGTACGGCGTTGGGAAAAATCCACATCAGCGTGGTCACGGTGAAGCCGTAGGTGAGCATCTGGTTGAGGAAGCCGCCCACCGCGCCCACCAGCAGGCCGTCCACCCAGCCGAACATCAGGCTGGCCACCAGCACGGGGAAGGATTCAAAGGTGAGCTTGATCAGCCCCAGGCTGGCGGAAAACAGGCTGAGCACCGTGTAGAGAGCAATCAGGACAGCGACGGTCACAAGGCGTTTGGTGTTCATGGCGGTACCTCCGTTCATTGGTTTAGTCGATGTCCATTCCCGCGCAGAGCCCGTCCACCGCGGCGGAGACGATGCCGCCCGCATAGCCCGCGCCCTCGCCCAGGGGATACAGACCGGCAATGGCGCTCTCCCGGCGCGGGTTTCGCAGAATGCGTACCGGCGCCGAGGAGCGCGTCTCCGGCCCGGTGAGCAGGGCGTCGGGGTGATCGAACCCCTTGAGGCGCTGGCCCAGCTTGGGCAGGGCCAGGCGCAGGTCGTCGGTGATGAATTCCGGGAGAAAGGCGCGCATATCCCCCGGCGTCACGCCGGGCAGGTAGGTGGGTGCCACGCTTCCCAGCGAGGCGCTTGGACAACCGGCGAGAAAATCGCCCACGCGCTGGCAGGGCGCACGCAACGCGCCGCCCGCGCAGCGGAAGGCCGCCTGCTCGATGCGCCGCTGCAAATACACGCCCGCCAGGGGATGCTCGCCGCCGAAGTCGTCGGGGCGGACGCCCACCAGCACGGCCGCGTTGGCGTTGCGCCCATCACGCGCATGGCGGCTCATGCCGTTGACATTCACGCCGCCCGGTTCGCTGGAGGCGTTGATGACCCGGCCGCCGGGGCACATGCAGAAGGTGTATACCCCGCGCCCGTCCGGCGTGGGTGCGTTGAGCTTGTATTCCGCCGGGGGAAGCGCCGGATGCCCTGCCGAGGGGCCATACTGCGCGCGGTCGATGTCGCGCTGCAGATGCTCGATGCGCACGCCGATGGCAAAGGGCTTCTGCTGCATGGGCAGGCCCAGGGAGCAGAGCCATTCGTAGGTGTCGCGCGCGCTGTGGCCGATGGCCAGACACACGGTGTCCGTGGCCAGCTCCTCCTCGCCCGCTGCGCCGGTCAGGCGCGCGCCCGCTATCCGTCCCTCGCGCAGGATCAGGCCCGTCAGGCGGGTTTCAAACCGGACCTCGGCCCCCAGCCGTCTCAGCGCCGCACGCACGCCCACCAGCACGCGCCGTAGCTCGTCGGTTCCGATGTGCGGCCGCTGCGCTACCAGAATCTCCTCCGGCGCGCCGCAGCGCACCAGCGTACCCAGCACCGTGCGGATGTGCGGGCTGTTCAGGCCACAGGTGAGCTTTCCGTCGGAAAAGGCGCCCGCGCCCCCTTCACCGAAGAGCACGTTGCTTTCGGGGTCCATCTCCCCGCAGGCTTCCAGCCGGTCCACATCCCGCTCGCGGGCCTCCACGGGCTTGCCGCGTTCCACCACGATGGGCCGCGCCCCGCGCACCGCCAGCGCCAGCGCGCAGAACAGCCCCGCGGGTCCTGCGCCCACCACCAGCGGCCGCGCCTTGCCCGCGGGCCAGGGCGCGAGCTTCAGGCCGAATACGTCCGGCGTATCCCCGGCAGCCGCCCCGCTGATCACCGTGACCTGATTGGGCTTGAAGCGGGCGGCCAGGCGCTTTTCCTCCGCTTCGCCGCCCTGGGCCAGCGTGACGTCCGCCGTCAGGGAGAAACGCACGCCGCCCCGGCTGCGGGCGTCCACGCTGCGCTTGACCAGACGCGCCTCGGCCACGGCCTTTTCGCTGATGTGCAGGCGCTGAGCGCACAGTCCGCGCAGGCGCGGCGGGTCAAAGGTAGCGGCATCATCCAGCGACAGCTCCAACTGATGAAGGCGCAGCATGGCCGTTCTTCCCTCCTGAACATGCAAAAATCAAACATGCTTATCCTACCATAAAGGGCCCCTCAAACACAAGTGGCGCAGGGGACGCAAAATGTGCTATACTATTGCCATCATTTTTGTGAAAGGGAGGTTTTGCCTCCATGCGCTTTACCTCCCTCCGGCTGGTCCGCTTCCGCAACTATGATTC
>USFL01000229.1 GCA_900553905.1 uncultured Eubacteriales bacterium
CTCCTTTTTCTTGCTCTCGCAGCAGTTTTTGATGGGGCAGCTCTTGGCCCAGTAGGGCTTTTTGATCTTGAGACAGCCCGCGCATTTCATGATGTCGCGGTACTTGCATTCGCTGCACAGAAGGCCGCAGCGGGATTCAATCATCGTGGGTTCCCTCCTTGGACGGTAGCCGGTGTGCGGAGTATAGCAGAGTTTCGCCCGGGTGTCAACCGCGCCGGGCTACTGCTGGAACTGGCTGCGGTACAGGCGGGCGTAGAAGCCCCCGCGGGCGAGCAGTTCCTCGTGCGTGCCCTGCTCGATCACATTGCCCTGGTTCATCACCAGGATCACGTCCGCGGTCTGGATGGTGGACAGGCGATGCGCCACGATGAAGCTGGTGCGCCCGGTCATCAGCTTTTCAAACGCGCGCTGGATGCGCTGCTCGGTGCGGGTGTCGATGGAGGAGGTGGCTTCGTCGAGAATCAGCATGGGCGGCAGGCAGAGCATCACGCGCGTGATGCACAGGAGCTGCTTCTGACCCTGGCTGAGGCTCCCGCCGTCCTCGGTGATGACGGTGTCGTAGCCTTCCGGCAGGCGCTTGATGAAGCTGTGGGCGTGGGTGGCTTTCGCGGCGGCGATGACCTCGTCCTCCGTGGCGTCCTCACGGCCCATTTTGATGTTGTCGCGGATGGTGCCGGCCTTGAGCCAGGTATCCTGGAGCACCATGCCGTAGGCGCTGCGCAGGCTCTTGCGGGTCACGTCCGCGACGCACTGGCCGCTGACTTCGATGCGGCCCTCGTCTACGTCGTAGAAGCGCATGAGCAGATTGATCAGCGTGGTCTTGCCGCAGCCCGTGGGGCCTACGATGGCGATGCGCTGGCCCGGCGAAACATTCAGGTTCAGGTGCTGGATGAGCTTGCGGTCCGGCGTATAGGAGAAGCTCACGTCGCGTATGGCCACGGAGCCGTCCACGTGTGAAAGCTCCGCGGGCGCATCGGGCGTCTCCGGCGGCTGGGCGATCAGGTCCAGCACGCGTCCGGCGCAGGCCAGCGCGCCCTGCAGCTCCGTGACCACGCCGGAAATCTCGTTGAAGGGCTTGGTGTACTGGTTGGCGTAGCTCAAAAATGCCGACAGCTGGCCCACCGTGATGCCGCCCGTGGTCACCGCCACCAGCGCGCCCGCCACACCTACACAGGCGTATACCAGCGCGTTGACAAAGCGGGTGGCCGGATTGGTCAGGGAGGAGTAGAAAATGGCGCGCAGGCTGCACTTTTCCAGCCGCTCGTTCACCTCGTCAAAGCGGCGCTGGGTTTCATCCTCCATGGAGAAGGCGCGCACCACCTTCTGATGCGTGATCATCTCGTCAATGAGGGCGGTCTGCTCGCCGCGCGTGCGGGTCTGCAAAGTGAACATCTTGAACGTGCGCCGGGCGATGAAGGCGGCCACCACCAGGCTCAGCGGCGTGATCACCACCACCGCCGCCGCGATGACGGCATTGACCGAGAACATGAAAAACAGGGTGCCCACGATGGTCAGAACGCCCGTAAACAGCTGCGTAAATCCCATCAGCAGGCCGTCGGCGAACTGGTCCACGTCCGCGATGACGCGGCTGACCACGTCGCCCGTGGGCTGCTGGTCCAGGTAGGACAGGGGCAGGCGCTGGATGTGGGCGAAGGCGTCACGGCGGATGTCGCGCACGGTGCAGTAGGTCAGGCGGTTGTTGCACAGGCCCATCAGCCACTGGGCCAGAGCCGTCAGGGCCACCAGCGCCAGAATGCCGGTCAGGACGGGCCACAGCGCCGCAAAATCCACCGCGCCGGGCCCCAGAAGCAAATCCACCGCGTTGCCGGTGAGGATGGGCACGTACAGCGTGCTGGCCACGGTGATCACACACAGCGCCAGCGAAGCCCAAAGGTAGCCGCGGTAGCGGCCGACATAGCCCAGCACGCCCCGGAGCGTGTCCTTGCGGGATGACTTTGTTTTCATCACACGGCCTCCTTGGGGTACTGAGAAGAGTAGATTTCCTGATAGACTGGGCAGGTTTTGAGCAGCTCGTCATGCGTGCCCAGACCGGCCAGCTCGCCGTCGTCCAGCACCAGAATCACATCCGCGTGGCGGATGGAGCTGGCCCGCTGCGACACGATGAACACCGTGACCGGCCAGTCCAGCGCGCGCAGCGACTTGCGCAGCGCCGCGTCGGTCGCGTAGTCCAGCGCCGAGGCGCTGTCGTCCAGAATCAGAATCTCGGGCCGCCTCACCAGCGCGCGGGCGATGGTCAGGCGCTGGCGCTGTCCGCCGGACAGGTTGCGCCCGCCCTGCTCCACCATCTCATCCAGGCCGCCGGGTTTGCCGCGCACCACCTCGGCGGCCTGCGCGGCCTCCAGAGCGTGCCACAGTTCTTCGTCCGTAGCGGAGAGATCGCCCCAGCGCAGGTTGTCGCGGATAGTGCCCTGAAACAGCACCGCCTTTTGCGGCACCACGGCGATTTTCCGGCGCAGGGCATCGACGCTCTGCGCCCGCACGTCCACGCCGTCCACCAGCACGCGGCCGGCTGAAACGTCGTAGAAGCGGGGAATCAGGTTGACCAGCGTGGTTTTGCCCGAGCCCGTGCCGCCGATGACGCCCACGGTCTGCCCGTGCCGTGCCGCAAAGCTGATGTGCGTAAGCGAATCCGCGCCCGCACCCTCATAGCGGGCCGACACGTCCTCAAAGCGCACGCAGGTTTCCGCGTCCGCGCCGGCCTCGGCGGGCGAGGCGGGCATGGGCATGGAGGCGCGCGTATTCAGCACGCTTTCGATGCGGCCCGCACAGGCGATGGATTTGGTGATGGTCACGATCAGGTTCGCGAACTTGACCAGCTCCACCAGAATCTGCGAAAGGTAGTTGACCAGCGCCACCACCGCGCCCTGCGTGAGCAGTCCGGCCTGCACCTCAATCGCGCCGCTCCACAAAAGCGCCGCCAGCGCGCCGTTGACCAGCACATAGGTCAGCGGGTTCATCAGCGCCGACAGGGCGCCCACGCGGCGCTGCATGCGACACAGGAGCTGGTTATCCCCGTCGAAGGCCGCCTGCTCGCTCTCCTGCTTGCCAAAGGCGCGCAGCACGCGCACGCCGGTCAGGTTCTCGCGGGTATGGATGAGCACCCGGTCCAGCTGGCCCTGTACCTTGCGGTGACCGGGCAGCGTCAGGCGCATGATGCCCGCCACCGCCAGCGCGAGCAGCGGGATCAGCGCCAGAAAGATCAGCGCGGCCCTGGCATCCACCGTGAAGGCCATCACCATCGCGCCGATCACCATAAAGGGCGAGCGCAGAAGCAGGCGCAGCGTCATGTTCACACCCGTCTGCACCTGATTCATGTCGGTGGTCATGCGGTTGATCAGCGTGGGCGTGCCCAGCGTATCCAGCTCGGTATAGGACAGCCCCTGGATGTGGCGAAAGAGCGCGCTTTTGAGCTTGGCGGCAAAGCCCACCGCCGCCTTGGCGGCAAAAAACTGCGCCGTGACGGAGCTGACAAAGCCCAGCAGGCCCAGCCCCACCAGCCCAAGGCCCATGCGCAGCACGTAGCCCGTGTCGCGCGCCTGGATGCCGTTGTCGATGATCGCCGCCATGATGAGGGGCACAAACAGCTCCAGCACCGCTTCCAGAAGCTTGAACAGCGGGGC
>USFL01000230.1 GCA_900553905.1 uncultured Eubacteriales bacterium
GCAGCAGGACCGTCAGGGCGTCCAGGTCCAGGGGATGCTCCCCCTGCCGGACGGCCTCCGCCGCCCGGAACACCGCCAGGTCCGCCCCGGTCAGGGCCTTCCCCAGGTCCCGGTGGCGGCGGTAAAAGGTCCCCGTCTCCAGATACGCCCTAGCCTGGAGGGCGAACACCGCCCCCTTGCAGGCCCCCTCCGCCGCGGCCAGATCCCGGCCATGGAGGCCGTTGTGGCAGCAGAGGTGATAGATGCCGCAGGCGGCGGTATGCAGCGCCCAGCGGGCGTCGCCGGGCTCCTCCGGCGGCAGCAGGTCGGAGAGACAGCCATAGTAATCTGTGGTGTCGCGGCGGAACTGGAACAGCTCCCCCCGGTCCCAGGCGGCCAGCTCCGCCGCCCCGTAGGGCGCGGAGAGGGGCAGGCCGCCAGCCGCGAGCGCGGCGGAGATAGCCTCCTCCACCTCCGGCCCGCACAGGCCCATGCTCCGCGCGATCCGCGCGGCGTAGATCATGCCCACGGCCACCGCCTGCCCGTGCGAGAAGCGGAAACCGCTGCACTTTTCAATGGCGTGTCCCAGCGTGTGGCCAAGGTTGAGCAGCTGTCGGCTGCCCCGGTCGAGCTCGTCGGCGGCCACCAGCGCGGCCTTGTGGAAAACGCACCGCTCGATCACCCATTCCGCGTCCGCCGCCCAGCCGCCGCGGGAGAGCCGCGAAAACAGCTCCGTGTCGCCCAGCACGCCGTACTTGACCGCCTCCGCCGCGCCGTCCGAAAGCGTGGCCGCGGGCAAGGTGGCAAGCGCCTCCGGGTCGATCAGCACCAGCCGCGGCTGATGGAACGCCCCCACCTGGTTTTTGAGGCCGCCCAGGTCCACGCCCGTCTTGCCGCCCACGCTGCTGTCGATCATGGCCAGCAAGGTCGTCGGAATCTGCACCAGATCCACGCCACGCTGGTAGCTCGCCGCCGCGAAGCCCGCCACGTCGCCCGGCACGCCGCCGCCCAGCGCCACCACGGCATCCGTGCGCGTCATGCCCTGCTGCGAGAGGAAGGTCAGCATCCTCTCCCACGTCTCAAGCGTCTTGTGCGCCTCGCCGCTGGGCATGGCGAAGCGGCAGACCGAAAACCCGCGCTCCGAAAGCGACCGCGCCACCTGCGCCCCGTAGAGCGCGTCCACGGTGTCGTCCGTCAGGATGGCCGCCGCGCACGTCCTGCCCAGCGCCTGCGCGATTGTCTCGCCCGCCGCGCTCATCAGCCCCCGGCCGATAACGACCTCGTAGGGCCGCCCGGCCTTCACCTGCACGCACCTCACGGCTCGTCCTCCTTCCGGTCCACGATCTCCTTGCGCTCCCGGCCCTCGCGAAGCAGTCTTTCCAGCCCCTCCGCATCCCCGGCGGAGAGCGCCGCGCGGTACTCCTCAAGGTGCTCAATCAGCGCGTCCAGCTCGCTTTGCAGTTCGTCTCGGTTGAGCAAAAACAGCTCCGTCCACATCTTTTCGCTCAGCCGCGCCACGCGCGTCATGTCCTTGAAGCTGCCCGCCGAGAAGCCGGGGTGCTTCATCGCCTCCGGGCTTTTCACATACGCGCTGGACACCACGTGCGCCAGCTGCGACGTGTAACCGATCAGCCGGTCGTGCTCCTCCGGCGTGGTCATCACCACCCGCCCGAAGCCAAGGCCCCGGAAGAAGTGCTTGAGGTCCGACAGCGTCTGGATGCCGGTCCCCGGCGGCGGGGTGAGGATCATGGAGGCGTTGTCAAACAGCGTCGCCGTCGCATGGTCGAAGCCCCAGTACTCGATGCCCGCCATGGGGTGCCCGCCGATGAACACAAAGCCGTTGTCCCGCGCCGTCTCAAACAGCGGCCCGCACACCGCGCGCTTGACGCCGCACAGGTCGATCACCCACGCGCCCTTTTTGAACGCCGCGGCGTGCTCCTGTACGTAGGTTACCGCCGCGCGGGGCCAGGTGGCGATGAACACGATGTCGCAGATGGCCAGCCGCTCGTCGGTCAGATCGCCGTCGATGGCCTCCAGCAGCCGGGCCTTGTACATCACCTGGGGGTCGGCGTCCGTGCCCAGCACCGTGTGCGGGGTGTTGCGGCGAATCGTCTTTGCCATGGAGCCGCCGATCAGCCCCAGGCCCACCACGCCGATGTCCATGTCACACGCCCTCCTTCGGCATATGCCAGGCATGCGGCAGAACCGCGCGCACGCCCTCCATCACGTCGCGGAACGCCTCCGGCGTCAGCGACTGCGCGCCGTCGCACAGGGCGCGCTTTGGGTCGTTGTGCACCTCGATCATCAGGCCGTCCGCGCCCGCGGCGGCAGCGGCCAGCGCCATGGGCTTGACCATCCACGAGATGCCCGTGGCGTGGCTGGGGTCCACGATCACCGGCAGGTGGGTGAGCTTCTTGAGCATGGGCACGGCGGAGAGGTCGAGGGTGTTGCGCGTGGCGGTCTCAAAGGTGCGGATGCCCCGCTCGCAGAGGATGACCTGCTCGTTGCCCCCGGCCATGACGTACTCGGCGCTCATGAGCAGCTCTTGCAGGGTGTTGGCCAGCCCGCGCTTGATGAGGATGGGCTTTCCCGTGTGGCCCAGCTCCTTGAGGAGCTCAAAGTTCTGCATGTTGCGCGCGCCCACCTGAATCACGTCCACCTCGTCAAAGAGCGGCAGCTGGCTTAGGTCCATGATCTCCGTGACCACGGGCAGGCCGGTTAAGCGCTTGGCCTCCAGAAGCAGCTCCAGCCCGTGCCCCCGCAGCCCCTGGAAGGCGTAGGGCGAGGTGCGCGGCTTGAACGCGCCGCCGCGCAGCATCGTCGCGCCCGAGGCCTTCACCGCCGCGGCGATCAGGCACACCTGCTCCTCGCTTTCGATGCTGCACGGCCCGGCGATCACGGAAAACACGCCGCCGCCCACCTGCGTGTTCCCCACGGGGATGACGCTGTCCTCCTCGTGGAACTTGCGGTTGGCGTTCTTGTAGGGCTCCTGCACGCGCTTGACGTCCTCGACGATGTCCAGCGCGCGAAGCAGGTCGATGTCCACCACCGAGGTATCCCCCACCAGCCCCAGCACCAGATGCGTGGCGCCCTCGGAGGGATGAATGGCGATGCCCAGGCTCTTGAGCCAGGCCATGAGATTGTTCAGCTGCTTTTCCTCGGGATTTTTCTTGAGAATCACGATCATGGGGACCGACGCCTCCTTCGTTCATGAAAAAACCCCCGCGGCATTGGCCGCGGGGGTGGAAACCCATCCTTTTACCTCACACAGCACAACGCAAAAGAGCCTTACGCATAAACGTAAAGCCAAAGGTAAAGGAATAGGCGGAGCTGTGGTCCATGCGTGCTGCTTTCATACCGGCTCTGCCTCCTTCTGCGTTGCTTGCAGGAATGATAGCACCATCTTTTCGCCTTGTCAACCGTTTTTGCGGAAAAAAGTTGCTTCGCACGTGCGGCCGCCGTGAGCGGCCGCCCGCGCTGTGCGCGGTATGGGCTAGGTCGCCGCTCGCTTATGTCAAAGGGTCCCTGCCCTTTGACCGCTCGCTGTGGCATCGGCCGTCTTTGCGGCGAACGCAGGCGACGCGAGCGTTGCGAGCGCCTGAAAGGCGCGCAGGGAAGCGCGTGCCCTGTGGGCACTTGGGCCGAAGGCCCAAAGCG
>USFL01000231.1 GCA_900553905.1 uncultured Eubacteriales bacterium
TCGGCCACGGCCTCCTGGGCCTCCTCGGTGAACTCCTCCAGCGTCATGCCGTTGGCCATGATGTAGGAAGCGATCTCCTTGCCCACATAGCGGAAGTGCCACGGCTCAAACTTGATGCCGGTCACGTCCTCCTTATCCTCCAGAAAGCGCAGGATAAAGCCGAAGGTATCGCAGTTTTCCTTCATCCACTGGGCTTCGGGTGTCCACTTGAAATCCTGCGTCATGGTGGGGCGGCCGGCGTAGTCGGCGTTGAGGATGTCGGCGCAGATCCCGGTCTGGTGCTCGCTGGTGCCGGGCTTGGCCACGTAGCCGTCGTCCACGTTGTTGTTGCGCGCCAGGTAGTTGGCATAGGTGGTGGACTGGGTGCCGTAGCTGCGGTAACCGCTCTTGAGGTAGAGGACCATGCCGGTTTCCTCATTGTAGGTGGCGGTCTTTTCCTTGCCGTTTTCATTGATGTAGACGTATTCCGTCACGGCCGCGGCGGCGTTGAACATTTCCGTCAGCGCCTTGGCCGCCGTTTCCTCGAGATACACGGCGGCGGACGTGGCCCGCTTCACCCCGGTCACCTTCACCAGCGGATCGGGCTCAAAATCCTTCTCCAGCATGTTGTCGGCGTTGACCAGCATCGCATACTTGGACTGGATCTCCGTCAGCGATACGGGATAGGTCCAGCGCACCTCGGGCAGATCGCTTTCCTGCGCGAGCGCCCCGACAGCAGACAGGCACAGGATGACCGTCAGAATACCGCACACCAGCTTGTTCATGCGAGCACCTCATTCATTCGTAGCTTGATGGATCAAAAAATCATACACGCCCAGCTTGTAGCCGGTCATGTAGGTTTCCATGGGAACGCCGGATTCATAGATGGCCTGGGCCTGCTCCTTGCCCACATAGCGCACGTGCCAGGGCTCGTACATATAACCCGTCACGTCCTCGTATTCCTTGAGATAGCGCACGATAAAGCCGAAGCGGTGCGCGTTGCCCGCCACCCACTGGCCCTCCTCGGTTTCGGCGAAGGCGGTGTTCAGCTGGGAGCTGTTCTTTTTGGCAATATCCATCGCCAGGCCAAGCTGGTGCTCGCTGGTGCCAGGGCGCGCGGACACGCGGTCCGCCTCCTCCTCGCCCTGGCTGGCCTTCTTGCGCGCATAGATGGTGGACTGCTTGGAATAGCTGCGGTAGCCGGATACGGTGGAGAGCGTTACACCCTCCTCCTTGGCCGCGGCAAACATCTCCTCCAGCGCCGTGGCCGCGTCGTCGCGCATGGACTGGGACATGCCGGTGGCCTCCACCTTGCGCAGCGTCTCGGGCACGAAAAACTCGCTCACCGCATGCTGACGGTTGATGAGGAACATGGTTCCTTCCATATTTTTATCCGGCATCGCCGCTTTCATACTCCCGTCCAGCAGGGCGGCGGACGCAGCGACGATGGACAGCACCTTTCCCAGCAGCAAGCCCCATCACGACCTTTCACTTCATTGTATCATTTCCGTAACATTTACGCAACTACATCTTTTCGCCGCCCAGCACCTTTGCCCCTTCCCGGCAGGCAAATTTTACATTTTGGGGCGTGATGCGCATGCGGATCTCCACTCCCTCCTCGCTGTGGCGCTGTTCCAGCACGCCGCCCATGGCATGCAGGCGGCTGACCAGGGCGTAACGGCTGAAGGGAATCAGCAGGCGTACCTCCTGCGCGCCCGCCTCCAGCTCGCTCTCCACGCGCAGGAGCAGCTTCTCCACGTTCTCCCCTGTGGATGCGCTGATATAGAGCGCGCCGGGAAGGAACTGCGCGTCCGAAGCGATCAGGTCGCATTTGTTGACGGCCTCGACGCGAGGGGCTTCGGTGGCGCCCAGGCTGTCGAGCACCTCCTCCACGGTGCGGCGGCGTCCTTCCATCTGCGCGTCGGCGCCGTCCAGCACCATTATCAGCACGTCGGCCAGGCGGGCCTCCTCCAGTGTGGCGCGGAAAGCCTTGACCAGTTCGTGGGGCAGCTTGCGGATAAAGCCCACCGTGTCCACCAGCAGCGCCTTGCCGCCGTGGGGCAGCTCGATGGGGCGACTCACGCTGTCCAGCGTGGCGAACAGCTGATTTTCCACGTACACGTCCGCGCCGGTGAGGCGGTTGAAAAGCGTGGACTTGCCCGCATTGGTGTAGCCTACCAGCGCCACGATGGGCACGCCGTTCTTTTCCCGGCTCTGGCGGCGCAGGCCGCGCTGGCGCTCAATCTGTTCCAGCTCGCGCTCCAGATCGGTCAGGCGCTCGCGGATTCGGCGGCGGTTGACTTCCAGCTTGCTTTCGCCCGGGCCGCGCGTGCCGATGCCGCCCGCCAGCCGGCTCAAAACCAGCCCCTGGCCCAGCAGGCGCTGGCTGCGGTATTTGAGCTGGGCCATCTCCACCTGCAACTTGCCCTCGCGGGTATTGGCGCGCGCGGCGAAGATATCCAGAATCAGCGCCGTGCGGTCCACCACCTTGAGGCGAAGAATCTCCTCGAGGTTTTTCTGCATCACGCCGGAGAGCTCCTCGTCGAAGATGACCAGATCCGCCTGCGCAGCCTGGCAGCGCAGGCTCAACTCCTCCGCCTTGCCCTTTCCCACGCAGAAAACCGGATCGGGCTTTGGGCGCTTCTGCAAGACGCGCAGCACCGTTTCGGCTCCCGCCGTTTTAGCCAGCTCCTCCAGTTCGTCCAGCGATTCCTCGCTCTCGATGCCCACCAGCACGGCGCGCTCGCGACCCGTCCGCGTAGCGGGAGCGGTGGCGCGATAGGCCGCGTCCGTGCGCTCGATTTCGGAAAGCCACTCCTCCTGCGGCAGGCGGCGGGCGCTGATGAGCTCCGTGCGGCGCACATGCCCCTCGCTTTCCGCATCCAGAAAGGCGCACTGTACGCTCGTGGGCCTGCCGTCCTCGCTCACACCCACGGCGCACATGGCGTCAAAGCGCATGCTCAAAAGCGCGCTTACGTCCACGTCGCTCAACTCGCCCGTGGCGCGGGGATGCGTGTGCACGCAGCGCACCATGCTCAGCCGCCGCTCGCCGCGTCGCAGGCGCAGGTCGGGCAGGTCGATGCTGTCGGCCCGACCGATGAGCACGTCGGCGACCTCCCCAAAGCGCGTGATATACACCGCAATCTCACGGTTCATGGACGCAGAATAGCCGCAGAGACTTTGAAGCAAGTCCTGCGGCATGAATTGGCCGGGTTCGAGCTGCACGTCATAGAGCGTGGTCAGCTCGTCCAGCACGGTTTTTCGGATTCCCTCGGTGTTGCCATGAATCTCTGGCATAGGCCGTCCTTTCGGCGCCCCGGATCATTCCTTGGGGTGCTTTTTCTGATAATCCTCCACCGCGGCGTGAATGGCCTGCTCCGCCAGAAGCGAGCAGTGCATCTTGACCGGGGGCAGCCCGTCGAGCGCCTCGGCCACGGCCTTGTTGGTCAGCTGGAGCGCCTCGTCGATGCTCTTGCCCTTGACCATCTCGGTGGCCATGCTGCTGGTGGCGATGGCCGCGCCGCAGCCGAAGGTCTTGAACTTCACGTCGGTGATGACGTCGTTTTCCACCTTGATATCCATCTTCATGATGTCGCCGCACTTGGCGTTGCCCACCGTGCCGGTGCCGGAGGCATCGGGAATTTCACCCACGT
>USFL01000232.1 GCA_900553905.1 uncultured Eubacteriales bacterium
GGCGACTATCTGCTCAAGCCCATCAAAAAGGACGAGCTGACCTCCACCCTCGCCAAGCTGGCCCAGCGCTGCCATGCCAAGCATCCCAGCGCCCCCGGCGCGGAACCGGAAGGCGAGGGACGGGCCAGGGCGGCCCTTGGCGAAAAGCTGGTGCGCGAGGCCATATCTGACCGCCTCTTTCCCGCCTCGGCGGAGGCGCTAAGGCAGACCTACGGCTTCGGCATGCCGGACGGCGCGTACCGGGCTTTCGTGCTCAAGCTGGACTACCGCGATCTGGGCCGTGAGCCGCTGGAAATCATCCACGGCAAGGCGCGCGAGCTGTTGACTCCCCTCGCAGCCCTTTCGGACGTACAGCTGGCCTGCGCCCACGATGAGGACCGTCTCACCGGCGTGGTGTGCGCTCCGCCCGACGCGCAGGCGAATGTCCGGCGCATGCTGCGGCAGGCGCTCAACCAGCTGGAGGCCCAGAAGGGGCTGTTGGGACCGGTATCGTTCTCGCTGTCGCTCAGCGAGGCCGACGCCTCTCCCGTCCAGATTCCCGCGCTGGTGCGCCAGGCGGACCAGCTGATCGACGAGCGGTTGCTGGAGGGTACCGGACGGCTGCTGGAGGGTGCGGCAGCTGCCTCTGGCCTCCGGGATGCCCGTCTTTTGGAGCGCTACGGACACGAGATCGAAAAAGCCCTTTCCACCTTGGATACGAACCTGGCGGTGGACTGCACCAACGCCCTGGCGCGCGAGGCAATGGGCTTCCCCGGCGTGCGCGGGTATGAGCTGACGGAGCTGGTTCGCTCGGCGGGCAGTCTGTTTGCGCTGCGCCTTGGGCTGGAGGGCGGGGAGGAAGCGGCCTTTGCGCGGGAGGCCGGCCTGTCCAGCCGCGCGGACGAGCTGTTCGACTGCCTGATCCGCTTTGAGAAAAAGCATATGGAGGCCGAAGACGTTCGCCGCCGCAGCGAGGCCCTTCGTCCCATCCGCATCGCCAAGCAGTACGTGCAGGAGCATTACAGCCAATCCATCACTTTGGAGGATGTATGCGCCGCCACGGGATTCAGCGTGAGCTATTTCAGCGCGCTGTTCAAAAAGGAAAGCGGAGAGGGCTTTTCCAAGTACCTGACAGGGGTTCGCATGGAACACGCCAAGGAGCTTTTGCAGGAAAGCAACCTGCCCGTATCCGAGGTCTGCGCACAGGTGGGTTACAGCGACCTCAAGCACTTCACACAGACCTTCAAAAAATATACCAATTTGAGTCCCGCACAGTACCGCAAGCTCTACGGCTAAGGAGGCGAGGGCATGAAACACCGATGGCGGATGCTTTCCTTCCGCGTGGGCGTGTTGGGAGGCATAGCCCTGACGGCGCTGGCCGTCGCCGCCCTGCTGATGCGGCGCGACCCGCTCGCCGCCGCTCTGCTGCTGTGTGCCGCGGCCGGGCTGGGATTGGCGGCCTGGCTGTGCGTGGTCCGGCCCTACCGGGCGCAGGAGCGGGCGATGCTGATGTTTTTGGAGGGCTATACGCCGCCCCGGCAGGACGCCGCCTGCGCCCTGTCCCCCGCGCAGGCGCGCTTGCAGGAGCAGGTGGCCGCCATTCTCAATCCGGAGCAGCTCTTCAACCTTAACAAGCGGCAGGCCCAGTATCAGGCCCTGCAAAACCAGATCAACCCGCACTTCCTCTATAATACCCTGGAAAGCATTCGCGGCGAGGCGCTGCTTTCCGGCATGGACACCATCGCCGATATGACCGAGTCGCTTGCCACGTTTTTCCGCTACACCATCAGCAAGGTGGAAAACCTGGTATCCGTGGAGGAGGAGCTGCAAAACTGCGAAACCTATTTCCACATTCAGCGCTACCGCTTCGCCGACCGGCTGGAGCTGCACATCAGCTGCGACCCCGCCGACCGCGAGGCCATCTACCGCTGCCGCCTGCCCAAGCTGACCATCCAGCCCATCGTGGAAAACAGCATCATCCACGGTACGGAGCTGAAGCTGGGCACCGGCCACATCCGCATCCAGCTGGAGCGCACGCAGAAGCGCCTGCTCATCCGCATTTCGGATGACGGCGTGGGCATGGACGCCGAAACCCTGCTGCGCCTCAACGAGCGTCTGGGCAAGAGCGCCATCGCCCAGCCGCCGCAGAGCCGGGGCGGCCTGGCGCTGGCCAACGTGGACAGCCGCATCCGCCTGCTCTTTGGCGACAAGTACGGCCTGCATGCCTTTTCCACGCCGGGCGTGGGCACGGATGTGGAGATCACACTGCCCATGATCGCCAGCGACCGCGACATCCCCAACCGGGAGGCGCTGGTGTGAGAAACGAAGTGCTTCGCCTGGAAAAGGTCACTTTGCGCGAGCAGGGCGTAACCCTGCTGGATAACCTGAACCTGCATATCTTCGAAGGCGAGATCATGGGCCTGGTGCCCATCGACACCCACGGCCTGACCGCCCTGTGCGACCTGCTGCGCGAAAACCTGCCCCTGCACTACGGCTATGTGTTCTATCGGGAAAAGCTGATCAATACCTGGCGCTCACCCCAGCCGCACTATAACCGCATCAGCGTCATCCAGGCCAAGAGCTGTCTGGTGGACGGGTTGAGCGTGGCGGACAACATCTTCGTGCTCCGGCCGGGGTTTCGCGGACGGCTGATGCGGCCGGCGGCGTTCCGGCGACAGCTGGAGCCCTTCATGCGCAGCATCGGCATCTCCATCGACGCGGACGCGCGCGTGGAGGATCTTTCCGTCTTTGAGCGCTTCGTGGTCGAGCTGCTCAAGGCCGTGGTAGCCGGCAGCCGGCTGATCGTGCTCAACGAAATTAGCACCCTGATCAATGAAGCCGAGCTGGGCAAGCTGCACGCCATCCTCCGCCACTACGCAGCGGAGGGCATTTCCTTCCTGTACATATGCTTTCACTTTGAGGAGCTTCTGCGAATCAGCGACCGTACCGCCCTGATGATGCAGGGCCGTGTGGTGAAGCTCCTGGAGGGCAGCGAGATGATTCCCCAGTCGCTGCTTCCCTATTCCGCCGCCTATGAGCAGATGGTGGCCAGCCAGCTGGCGCGCGGCGCGCACCAGATCGGGTCGGAGGTGTTCAGCGCCTGCCTCCCGGAAGCGGAGGACGGCGGCCTTCGCTTTTCCGTGCGGGCCGGCGAATGCCTGGTCCTTCAGGATCTGGACAATCACTTCATCGACGGCTTTCTGGGGGTGCTGTCGGGGGCGCATCCCCCGCAGGGAACCCGCCTTTTGCTCTGCGGGCGTCCCTTCCGGCCGGGACATGACCGGCGGCTGGCGGTCATCCAGGACCAGCCGGGCCGCACGATGGTGTTTCCGGGGCTGAACTACCTGGAAAACCTGTGCTTTACCATGGACCACCGCATCCGTTCCCTCTGGCGCAGCGGCCGGGTCAAGCGCGGCCTGCGCCGTGCCTACGCCGAATGGCTGGGACCGGACCTGCTGGACCGGCGCGTGGAGGAACTGACCGAAACCGAGCGCTGCGAGCTGGTGTATCGCCGCGTCCTGCTGCAGCGGCCGGACGTGGTGTTCTGCGTGCAGCCCTTCCGCATGGCGGACGTGGCCATGCGCATGAGCATCTGGAGGCTGCTGGAGGAGCTTTTGGACCGGGGCGTGGCGGTGGTGATTCTGGCGGTGAA
>USFL01000233.1 GCA_900553905.1 uncultured Eubacteriales bacterium
CGTCATAGCCCATTTCCTTGAGCGCTTTTAGCGTGCCAAACAGATCCTTTTGCGCGTCGTCGCGCGCCGAATATACCTGATACCCAATCATAGCTTTTTTCATTATAGATGCTCCTCGTTTGCGTAAAGATTTATCCATCAGGCGTTTTCATCCGCCGGAGGAACGACTTTTTCCGCTTCAGCAGAGACGGGGGCGGCCTTTTTGCGCGCGGCGGGCTTCTTTTCGCCCTCCTCGGCCTTGGCGGCCTTCTTGCGCGCGGGCTTCTCCGGCTTGGTGGAAATCAGTTCCTCGTAGAGGGCGAGGTACTTCTTCGCGGATTCGTCCCAGCCGTAGCTGCCCTGCATGGCGCGGCGGGCCAGCATGTTCCAGACGTCTTTTTTCTCGTGGTAGATGCTCACGGCGCGCTCGATGACGTGGAGCATGTCGTGGGCGTTGTAGTTGAGGAAGGTGAAGCCGTTGCCCTCCTGCGTATACTCGTTGTAGCTGAGCACCGTGTCGCGCAGGCCGCCGGTCTCGCGCACGATGGGGATTGTGCCGTAGCGCAGCGAAATCAGCTGGCTGAGTCCGCACGGCTCAAACAGCGAGGGCATCAGGAAGAAGTCCGCGCCCGCGTACATCTTGTGCGCCAGCTCGTGGTCCATGGCGAAACGGGCGGCCAGACGGCCGCGGTACTGCTGCTCGGCCCAGCTGAACAGGTTGGTGTAGCGAGCGTCGCCCATGCCCAAAACGGCCATCTGCACCTTTTCGTTCATGATATCGGCGATCACGCAGTCCACCAGGTCCAGGCCCTTCTGGTTGCTCAGACGGCCCACCATGGCGATGAGCGGCACATTCGGGTCCACCTTCAGGCCCAGGTCCTTTTGCAGCTTGGCCTTGTTTTCCGCCTTTCCGCTCATGTCCTTGACGGTGTAGTTCTTGTAGATCAGCGGATCGGTTTCGGGGTTGTACTCATCCACGTCGATGCCGTTGAGCACGCCGTAGAGCGAGTCATGCCGCGCGCGGATCAGGCCATCCAGGCGCTCGCCATAGTAGGCGGTGGTGATCTCCTCGGCATAGCTGGGGCTGACGGTGGTGATGGCGTCGGCATAGACCAGACCGGCCTTCATGAAGTTGGCGCAGCCGAAGCATTCCAGCTTATCCGAGCTCCACAGCCCGTCGCCCAGGCCCAAGACGTCCTGCACGTCCTTGATGCCGAAAATGCCCTGATATTGCAGGTTGTGAATGGTAAACATGGTGCGGATGTGGGCATAGAACGGCAGGTGCGCGTACTGAATCTTCAGAAGCGCGGGGATCATGCCGCTCTGCCAGTCGTGCGCATGCAGGATATCGGGACTGAAGTCCAGCAGCGGCAGGGCGTTGAGGCAGGCACGGCAGAAGAAGCCGTAGCGCTCGTACTCGTCGCCGCCCAGACCGTAGATGTAGGGCCGGCCAAAGTAATACTTGTTGTCCAGGAAATAGTAGATGACGCCATCCTTTTTGAGCATCTGCACGCCGCAGTACTGCCTGCGCCAGCCCAGCTGAACGTCAAAGTCCAGCAGATACTGCATCTGCTCCTGCCATTTCTGGGCGATGGCGGTGTACATTGGCAAGATGACGCGCACATCGTGGCCTTTCTTGGCCAGCACGGGCGCCAGCGCGCCCACCACGTCCGCCAGGCCGCCCGTTTTGATAAATGGGACGCATTCGCTGGCTGTGAACAGAATCTTCATGCCTTGAAACTCCTTCCGACGTCCTTAGATGATCATGTTCTTGGAAATCACGATGGGGTAGGCGCTGGGGCCGATGAGCTTGCCGTCGTGCTTGATGACGGCCTGCTTGTCCAGAATGCAGTTCTCCAGCTGCACGCCTTCCTCGATGTGGCAGTCCTGCATGATGATGCAGTTCTTCACATGCGCGCCCTTGTCGATCTTGACCCCGCGGAACAGCACGCTGTGCTCCACCATGCCGTTGATGATGCAGCCGTCGGCCACCATGGAATTGAGCACCCAAGCGCCGTCCATGTAGCGGGCGGGCAGCTCGTCGCGCACCTTGGTGTACACCGGCTTATCCTCCGGGAACAGGCGGTGGCGCACATCGGTGTCCAGCGTGGCCAGGTTGAACTTGAAGTAGCTCTGCACGCTGTCCAGACGGAAGCATATATCCTTATATTCGTAGCCGCACAGGTTTAGACCCGCATCGCGCGCCATGCGCTGGAGCACGTCGCGCACCAGATCATGATAGCCATGCGCAGCGCCGCGGTCCACCAGGTCGATCAGAAGGTCCTTGCGGAGCAAAATCACGTCCATGCTGGTGTTCTCATAGCGCGGCTTGGTGGGATCGATCTCGACATCGACGACCTTGCCCGTGGCGTCGATGTCCAGATACGTGCCGTATTCGGGGCGCTGCATCTCCGGGTCCTTGGTGTAGAGCATCATCACGTCGCACCCGGAATCCAGGTAGCTCTTGAACATGTCGGTGAAGTTGGCGTTAAAGACGATCAGGCTGTTGCACAAAAGCACATATTCCTGACGGCTGCGCCGGAGGTAGTTCATGTTGGAGTGCAGCGCGTCCAGCGACCCGGTGTACACGCCCACATTGTCGCGCGTCAGGAACGGCGGCAGAATATAGAGGCCGTCGTTTTTGCCGTGCAGGTCCCATTCCTTGCCGCTGCCCAGATGGTCCATCAGGCTGTGGTAGTTCTTCTGCATGATGACGCCCACGTTGCGCATGCCGCTGCCCACCATGCTGCTGACCAGAAAGTCAATCACACGGTAACGGCCCGCCACCGGCATGGCGGCGATGGCGCGCAGAAGGGTCAGCTCACGAAGGAAGCTGTCCTTTTCGCCGGTATAAATCACACCCATTACATTTTTCATGGTGCTATCCTCACTTCCTCTGCTCTTGATGGGTCACTCCGCGCGCTGTTCCCCGGCCTTGACCGCGGAACCGGCCGGCAGGTTCACCTGCTGGCCCACAACGGCGATGTTGCCCGTTTCCTCGCCTACGGTTGCGCCCGCGCCGATCACGGCGCCCTCGGCGATGATGGCCCGGCGCACCTGTGCGCCACGCTCCACCACTGCGCCCGGCATGAGCACGCTGTCGATGACGCTGGCGCCTTCCTTGACGATCACACCGGCAAAGAGTACGCTGTGCTCCACCTTGCCGTACACCTCGCAGCCCTCGGTGATCAGGCTGCTCTTTACGCTGGCGCCGTCCGCGATGAAGTGCGGGGCCATGCCAGGGTTGCGGCCATAGATGCGCCACTTCTTGTCGTACAGGTCGATGGGCATGGGCAGTTGCAGAAGGTCCATGTTGGCCTCCCACAGGCTTTCAATGGTGCCCACGTCCTTCCAGTACCCTTCGAAGTCGTAGGCGAACATGCGCTGATTGTCCTTGAGCATGTTGGGAATGATGTTTTTGCCGAAGTCGTTGGAGCTGGCAGGATCGGCCGCGTCCTCGGTCAGGTACTTGCGCAGCTTTTCCCACGTGAAGATGTACACGCCCATGCTGGCCTTGTTGCTGCGGGGCTTGGCGGGCTTTTCCTCGAACTCCTCGATCACGTTGCCCTCGCCCGTGTTCATGATGCCAAAGCGGCTGGCCTCCTCCCACGGCACCTCGCGCACGGCGATGGTGCAGTCGGCCTTG
>USFL01000234.1 GCA_900553905.1 uncultured Eubacteriales bacterium
CCTGCATCAGAAAGGCGCGCGCATCCGCCCAGTTTTCCTCCTTGGTCTTGTCCGGATCATAGCGGAAGCTGGCGGCTACATAGAAGGGGTTTCCCTCGGAGGCGGGCACATCTTTCCATTCCACGCCGTAGACGTAGTCGGTGCACTCCTCGCGCGGCTTGTTGTCGGGGATGACCAGCGGAGTGTCCGGGTACTCCGCCATGCGGAAGCGGTCGCGGTTTTCGCGGAAGAGATATACCGTAAAATTCTTGCACACGTAAATGTCCCCGCTGTAATGGGCACGCTGGGGCTGGCCGCCGGCTTCGTCGAATTTTTCTTTTGCCAGATCAATGATGCCGTCGATAAAGGCCTCGCGCGCATTGCCCTGGTCCGCGGTTTCGGCGGCCTGAAGCACCTCCTGCTCCCCGTCCTCCCCGATGATGGTGATGGATACGTCGGCCATGGCATTGAGCGGCAGGCACAGGGCCAGCGCCAGAAGCGCGCACAGGACGCGGCGGAAATGGTTCTTCATACGAATGGTCCTCCCCCTGGTTGCTGATGACTCTTATGCATTGTACACAAAACCACGCCAAAAGTAAACCGTCCCCACAAGGAGTTACAAATCATGGATGAATGTGCGCCACAGCGCTTCCAAAAGGACAGAAGTTCCAAGGATTCCCCGATCCTGACGCGCCGGCGGCAAAGCTGTTGTACGTTTCTGGTTTTTCGGTTGACTTTACCGGGATGAAGCCTATAATAGAGAATAAGCGCGCCTGCCTTTGAGGCGCCAGTACGTTGGATGGAGGAGGTCAGAGTATGGCGGTCGTTACCGTAAATGAAGATGTGTGCAAGGGATGCGCCCTGTGTGTGGACGCGTGCCCCAAGCACATCATGGAGCTTGATACATCGCACCTGAACAAAAAGGGCTATCACCCCGCCCACTGCAAGGATCTGGACAGCTGCATCGGATGCGCGTTCTGCGCTACGATGTGCCCCGATGTGGCGATCACCGTGGAAAAATAGCGCAAGGAAGGAACGAAAGGCCATGAAAAAGCTCTTGAAGGGCAACGAGGCGATCGCCGAAGCCGCCATCCAGGCCGGATGCCGCTTCTTTTTCGGCTATCCCATCACGCCCCAGAATCAGATTCCCGAATACATGTCCAAGCGCATGCCCCAGGTAGGCGGCTGCTTTTTGCAGGCCGAAAGCGAGGTTGCGGCCATCAACATGGTCTACGGCGCGGCCGGCGCGGGCGGGCGCGTGATGACCAGCTCCTCCTCGCCCGGAATCAGCCTCAAGCAGGAGGGCATCAGCTACATCGTGGGCGCCGAGCTGCCCTGCGTCATCGTCAACATGGTGCGCGGCGGCCCCGGCCTGGGCAGCATTCAGCCCGCACAGAGCGACTACTACCAGGCCACGCGCGGCGGCGGCCATGGCGACTACCGCATGTGCGTGCTGGCGCCCAGCTCCGTGCAGGAGGCTGTGACGCTGACGCAGGAGGCGTTCGACATCGCCGACCGCTACCGCAACCCCGTCATGGTCCTGGGCGACGGCCTGATCGGCCAGATGATGGAGCCCGTGGATATGGACGAGGCCAGCGACCGCAAGCCCGCGGCTGATCTCAAGCCCAAGACCTGGGCCGCGACCGGCCACGTGCCCACGGCGGACAGCCCCCGCGCCGTGATCAATTCCTTGTACATCGACCCGCAGGCCATGGAGACGCATTGCCAGCACTTGCAGGCCAAGTACGACGCCATCGAGGCCGCCGAATGCCGTTGGCAGGAGGAGATGGTGGAGGATGCGGAGATCGTGCTCGTCGCCTACGGCACCACCAGCCGCATCGCGCGCAGCGCCATGCGCAAGTGCCGCGAGCAGGGCGTGCGTGTGGGCCTGATCCGGCCCATCACCCTTTGGCCCTTCCCCGAAGCGGCCATCCGCGCGACCTTGTCCACCGCGAAGAAGTACCTCTGCGTGGAAATGAGCATGGGCCAGATGATCGACGACGTGCGCCTGGCCGTGAACGGCGAACGGCCTGTCGAGTTCTACGGCCGCACCGGCGGCATGGTGCCCACCGTCAAGGAGCTGGTGGACCGCATCATGGGCATGACAAAGACCTGCGGCTTTGCCGGCCAGGTGGACCAGGCCATCGGCAGCGTGGGCGAAAAGCTGGGCGAGATGGGCCGCAAGCTCGACGAGAAGCTCAACAGCCCGGAATTTGTCGAAAAGACCGAGAATCTCAAAAGGCAGGCTGCGGATGTGGCCGGCAAGGCTGCCGACGGTCTGGCCAAGGGCGCCACGCTCATGGCCGAGGGGATCGGCAAGGCCATTGACGCCATCAAAAAGAGCATCGACGGCGATCAGAATCCGAAGGGAGGCGACCGGTAATGGCCATCGTGTTTGAAAAGACCCGCTTGCTTACCGACAAGCCGTTCCATTACTGCCCCGGCTGCACGCATGGCATCATCCACCGCCTGGTGGCCGAGGCCCTGGACGAGCTGGGTATCGGCGACAAGGCTGTGGGCGTCGCGCCCGTGGGCTGCGCGGTGTTTGCCTATGATTACTTCAACTGCGATATGATGGAGGCCGCGCACGGCCGTGCGCCCGCCGTGGCGACAGGCATCAAGCGCGTGCTGCCCGACCGGGCCGTGTTCACCTATCAGGGCGACGGCGACCTGGCCTCCATCGGCACGGCGGAGATCGTCCACGCGGCCACGCGCGGCGAAAAGATCACGGTCATCTTCGTCAACAATGCCATCTACGGCATGACCGGCGGCCAGATGGCCCCCACCACCCTGCCCGGCCAGGTGACCACCACCAGCCCCTACGGCCGCGACGTGAGCCACTGCGGCTACCCTGTGCGCGTCAGCGAGATGCTCTCCACCCTCAACGGGCCGGCCTACATCGAGCGCGTCAGCGTGCATGACGTGCCGCACATCAAGAAGGCCAAGGCAGCCATCAAAAAGGCGTTCCAGCTGCAAATGGAGGGAAAGGGCTTCACTTTGGTCGAGGTACTCTCCACCTGTCCCACCAACTGGGGCAAAACGCCCAAGGAAGCCTTTGAATGGCTCAAGAGCGACATGCTGCCCACCTATCCGCTGGGCGTATACAAGGATATCACCACGGAAGGAGGCCAGGCGTGATGGAAAAGCAATTTCTGATTGCCGGTTTCGGCGGACAGGGCGTGCTGCTCATCGGTCAGCTCATCGCCAAGGCGGCCATGCGCCAGGGCTATGAAGTCAGCTGGATGCCCAGCTACGGTCCCGAAATGCGCGGCGGCGAAGCCAACTGCGCCGTGGTCGTCAGCGACGAGCCCATCGGCAGCCCCCTGGTCAGCGAGCCGCCCGTGCTGGTGGCCATGAACAAGCCCAGCCTGATCAAGTTTATGCCCATGATGCCCGCCGGCGGCACGCTGCTCTACAATGCCTCCCTGATCGAAGGCGTGGAGCTGCGTACCGACGTGAAGGTCATCCCCGTGGCCTGCAACGAAGTGGCCGAACAGCTCGGCAACAGCCGCGTCAGCAACATGGTCATGCTCGGCGCCATCCAGGCTGCCACCGAAGTGGTCACGGACGAAAACCTCGTCGAAACTCTGCGCGACTGGCTGGGCGAGAAAAAGGCCCACCTGCTCGACATCAACCTCAAAG
>USFL01000235.1 GCA_900553905.1 uncultured Eubacteriales bacterium
CACCCATGCACAGGGGGTGGAAGCCGTGCGGGTCGCGCGCGGCGATGAGCTTCTGTGGGCTCATGATCACCAGCGAATACGCGCCTTCGATGCGCTCCATGGCGCGCAGCACGGCCTGCTCGATGCTGTCGCACTGGAGCCGCTCCTGCGTGATAATATAAGCGATCACCTCGGTGTCGCTGGTGGTGTGGAAGATCGCGCCCTTGAGTTCCAGTTCTTCGCGCAGCTCGCGAGCGTTGACGAGGTTGCCGTTATGGCACAGGGCCAATCCACCTTTGAGGTGGTTGACGAGCATGGGCTGAGCGTTGCCGCGGTTCTGGGTGCCGGTGGTGCCGTAGCGGCAGTGGCCCACGGCCATGCTGCCCTCGTGCAGCTTTTCCAGCACGTCGCGGGTAAAGACCTCGTTCACCAGGCCAACGTCCTTGTAGCAGTCAATCACACCGTCGTTGTTGACGGCGATGCCGCAGCTCTCCTGCCCGCGGTGCTGCAGGGCGTAGAGGGCGTGGTAGGCGGCGGGCACCACGCCGGTTTTTCCATCCTTGAGGTAGATGCCGAATACGCCGCACTCCTCGTGCAGCTTGTCAAACGCATGCATGCTCATTCTCCCATCAGGCGCTTCATGATTTCGTGATACGCGTCCTCCACGCCGCCCAGATCGCGGCGGAAGCGGTCCTTATCCAGCTTCTCGTGGGTCACGCTGTCCCAGAAGCGGCAGGTATCGGGGCTGATCTCATCGGCCAGCACGATGGTGCCGTCGGCCGTCTTGCCAAACTCCAGCTTGAAGTCGATCAGCTCGATGTTCAGGTCCTTGAGGTAGGCGGTGAGCACGTCGTTGACCTTGAGGCTGTAGCGGCAGATGAGGTCCATTTCCTCCTCCGTGGCCCAGCCCATGGCGGCGATGTGATAGCTGTTGACCATGGGGTCGCCCAGCTCGTCGTCCTTGTAGCAGAACTCCAGCACGGTCTTGCCCAGCTTCGTGCCCTCCGGCAGGCCCAGGCGCTTGGACAGGCTTCCGGCGGCGATGTTGCGCACGATCACCTCAAGGGGCACGATGCTCACGCGCTTGACCAGCGTTTCACGGTCGGACAGCTCCTCCACAAAGTGCGTGGGCACGCCTTCCTTTTCCAGGAGCTTCATCAGGTGGTTGGTCACGCGGTTGTTGATGGCGCCCTTGCCGGCGATGGTGCCCTTCTTCAGGCCGTTGAAGGCGGTGGCGTCGTCCTTGTAGTCCACGAGCACCAGGCCCGGATCGTCGGTCGCAAATACCTTTTTGGCCTTGCCTTCGTACATCTGCTCCATCTTTTTCATGGGAATTGCCTCCTCAAAAATCAAACATCGGATTCTGTCAAACGTTCAGGGCCGCGTCCTTGGCAAGGACGGCCGCTTCCATGTCCCTGCGCATCGCCTCAAGGGCCCCGGCGAGGGTCTCGTCGCCGGTGGCCAGAATCTGCGCGGCCAAAAGCGCCGCGTTTTCCGAGCCGTTGATGGCGACCGTCGCCACGGGAATGCCGCCGGGCATCTGCACGGTGGAGAGAAGCGCGTCCAGCCCCTCCAGCGCGCTGGCCTTTACCGGAATGCCGATCACCGGCAGCGCCGTGCGCGCCGCCAGCGCGCCCGCAAGGTGCGCCGCCTTGCCCGCCGCCGCGATGATCACGCCGAAGCCCTTTTCACGGGCCGAGGCGGCAAAGGCCCCCGCCGCGTCCGGGGTGCGGTGCGCGGAATACACGTGCGCCTCATAGGGAATGTTCAGTTTTCGAAGGGTTTGAAAGCAGCTTTCCAGAACGGGAAGGTCACTGTCCGACCCCATGATGACCGCTACTTTTTTCACCAGAAGAAGCCTCCCTTTTCGCCAAATGCTCCATTCCCATGCAAGAAAGAAGCAGCCTCCCCACGCGGTGCGCGTGCGGGGCTGCGTTCAGGGCATAAGGATGGCGTTTTTCCAGGAGGAACCGCAAAGCCGGCGACAGGCAGCGGTACAGCGCAGCGGACGCATGACGGCAGGGGTCCCTCCTTTCCGAACGATGCGGCTATTTTATCCGAAATTGAGCGTATTGTCAACAGCATTCCCGAACGTTTTTATTTTAACAACGGAAAACGTTAGATTTTTTATCTGCTTGCCCCGCCGCCGGGCCTGTGGTATCATGGTCCCATTCCATTCCAAAGAAAGGCGCGCAAACGCGCGCCCGAAGCGAAGGGGGCCATGTTATGTCCGCCGGGGAACGCCGGGGCCATCTGCTGGCGCTGTTTACCATCGTGGTGTGGGGCACCACGTTTTTGTCCACGTCGGTGCTGCTGCGCGACTTTGCGCCGCTGGAAATCCTTATCCTCCGCATGGTGCTGGGCATAGCTGCGCTGACGGTGGCGCGGCCCCGGCGGCTGCAACTGAAAAGCCGCCGCCATGAGTGGCTCTTCGCCGGGGCGGGGCTGACGGGCGTGTCGATGTATTTTTTGCTGGAAAACTATGCGCTCACCTTCACCTATTCGGCCAACTGCAGCGTGATCATCTCCACCGCGCCGTTCTTCGTGGCCATTGCGGTGCGGCTGTTTCTGGGCGGCGCGCCGATGGGCCGCAGCTTCTACGCAGGCTTTGCGGTGGCCATTGCCGGCATCGCACTGCTTTCCTTCAGCGGGCAGACGCTCAACCTCAACCCCCTGGGCGACCTTCTGTGCCTGCTGGCCGCCGTGTGCTGGGGCGGGTACAGCGTGTTCCTCAAAAAGATCGAAACCTATGGCTACGACACACTCCTGGTCACGCGCCGCATCTTTCTCTACGGCCTGTTGTTTCTGCTGCCCGCGTTGCCCTTTACGCCGGTCCATTTCGATGCGCAGGCGCTGCTCAGGCCCGTCAATCTCCTGAACCTGCTCTATCTGGGCCTGTGCGCCAGCGCCCTGTGCTTCGTCACCTGGAACGTGGCGGTCAGCCGGCTGGGCCCGGTGCGCACCAGCGTCTACATCTACCTCTCCCCCGTGGTGACAATCGTGGCGTCCTGGCTGCTTTTGGGCGACCCCGTGCTGCCCATGGCGCTGCTGGGCGCGGCGCTGACGCTGGTGGGGCTGGCGCTCTCCCAGCGGCGGCGGGCCTGATGAAATCATCTCACCTCAACGCCCGCCGCCGGGCCCAGAAACGCCGTCGCGCGCCTGACCTCCTCCGGGGTCGGGCGCGTTCCCTTTGGCGCGACCACCCACATTTCGCCTCCGGCCAGTGTCAGCCGCGCCGCCACCTCGCCCTCAAACCACTCCGGCGAGCCGCTCACCCCCAGCAGACAGGCGTCCTGCCAGCGGTTTTCGCTTTCGAGACACTCGGCCACATGGCCTAAGGGCAGCTCGTAGACGCGGCCCTGCGCGTCGCGCGTGCCGCGGCGGTGCTCCACCGTCACATGGACGGTCCGCCCCAGCGGAGAGGATGCGGCACAGGGCCGTGTGTCCTCCCTCGCCCCTTCTTCCAGAAAATCAAAGCCCAGACATGCGCACAGGTCGGTCGCCAGCGCGCCCCGCTCGCCATATCGCCGCGAGGCCCGCTCGCCCGCCAGCCCGTGCAGGGCGCACGCCGCCTGCATCAGAAACAGATCGTCCATCGCGTATGCGCCCGCCGCGCGCCCGGCCAGCAGCGCCGCCATGATC
>USFL01000236.1 GCA_900553905.1 uncultured Eubacteriales bacterium
CCGAGCCCGCGCCGTTGATGACGCAGGTGATATCCTCCATGCGCTTGCCCACGAGCTTGAGCGCGTTGAGGAGCGCCGCGGCCACCACCACGGCGGTGCCGTGCTGGTCGTCGTGGAACACGGGGATGTCGCACAGCTCCTTGAGCCGGCGCTCCACCTCAAAACAGCGGGGCGCGCCGATGTCCTCCAGGTTGATGCCGCCAAAGCTGCCCGAAAGCAGATAGACGGTGCGCACGATCTCGTCCACGTCCTTGCTCTTGATGCACAGAGGGAAGGCATCCACCCCGGCGAATTCCTTGAACAGCACGCACTTGCCCTCCATCACGGGCATGCCCGCCTCCGGGCCGATGTCGCCCAGCCCCAAAACGGCGGTGCCGTCGGTGACCACGGCCACCAGATTGTGACGGCGAGTCAGCTGAAAGGACTTTTCCGGGTCGTCGCGGATGGCCAGGCAGGGCTGCGCCACCCCCGGCGTATAGGCCAGCGACAGGGCCTTTCGATCCTTTACATGCGCGCGCGGCGCGATTTCCAGCTTGCCGGCCCATTCGTAATGCTTTTCCAGCGCTTCCTGCCAGATATCCATAGTTGACCGCTCCTTGTGTTTCGATGGGACTTGGGTTATTGTAGCATGTTTTGCGCCGCGTGGCAACGCGCGATTTCGCTTGACTTGTTCCATGCGCCGGGGTATCATCATGCAAGCCGGGCCGGGGAGGCCCGCACAGGGAAGGAGAGGACCGTGTGAAAAAGCTGATAGGGGAATTTCGACGCTTCTGCGCCAGGGGAAACGTTGTGGAGCTGGCCACCGGCGTGATGATCGGCGGGGCGTTTTCCGGCATTGTCAACTCGCTTGTCAATGATGTTTTGATGCCGCTGATCGGTCTGATCACGGGTGGCATGGATTTGAGCGGCCTGTTTGTGGCGCTGGATTTTCAGAGCTACGCCTCCATCGAGGCGGCGCAGGCGGCAGGTGTCGGCACGCTGAATTACGGGGCGTTTTTGCAGGCTGCGGTTAACTTTCTCATCATCGCCTTCTGCGTGTTTCTGGCGGTGAAGGCCATGGCCCGCCTGACGCCCAAAAGGGAGGAGGCCAAAAAGGAGCCGCGCCTGTGCCCCTATTGCTGCGAACCCATTCATGAGAAGGCTGTTAAATGCCGGTGGTGCGGCAGCGACCTGACCCAAGAGGAGGATGCGGGGGACGGCGCAACCTCCGGTTGACGCATTGCAAGCCGGGGTTGCTTGCGCCGCAACCGCCCCTGGCGCTATGCTTGATGCCACGGCAGCAGCGAATGCCGCCGCGAAACCAGCAGGGAGGAACAGCATATGGGCCTTTCGGAAAGAGTAACCGCGCTTCGGAAACAGGCCGGATGGTCGCAGGAGGAACTGGCGCAGCGGCTGGACGTAAGCCGTCAGGCGGTGTCAAAATGGGAAAGTGGGCAGGCCATGCCGGACCTTGACCGCGTGGTGCGAATGTCGGAGATGTTTGGCGTAAGCACGGACAGCCTGCTCAAGGATACCCCCGAGCCGGACAGGTCCGTGCATGAGGCTGCGCGAGCCGTAACCATGGAGGAAGCCGAAGCTTTCCTTTCCATAAAGGAAACGATGGCGGACCGCATTGCCTGGGCGGTGTTTGCCTGTGTGCTGGCGCCCATTCCGCTGCTTATGCTGAGTGCTCTGGCCGAGGCGGGCCGGCTCTCTGAAAATGTGGCAGGCGCGGTGGGAATCGCAGCGCTGCTTTTGCTGGCGGCGGGTGCGGTGGCGGTGTTCATGTCCTGCGGGATCGCCTCCGAACGCTACGAGTATCTGGAAAAGGAACCGATTCAGGCCGCACGCACCGTGATCCAGATGGCCCGTGAACAGCAGGAAAGCAGCCGGGAGCGCTATGGGCGGTGGAACGTTGCAGGCGTGAGCCTGTGCATTCTGGCCGCCTTGCCGCTGATTATAGCCGCCATGCTAAGTGAAAGCGCCGTGGCGGTAATCGCCGCCCTGTGCGTGACGCTGGCGCTGGCAGGGCTTGGAACTACGTTTCTGATTCGCGTGGGCATCCGCTGGGAAAGCCTGCAAAAGCTGTTGGAGGAAGGCGATTACAGCCGGGAAGCCAAGCGCAGGCGGCACGGCCATGGCAGCATAAGCGCTGCTTTCTGGCTTGGAACGGTGTCCATCTATCTGGCCTACAGCTTTATCACCGGCGACTGGCGGCGAAGCTGGATTGTGTGGCCCGTGGCGGGCGTACTCTATGCCGCGCTGGCCGCGGCGTTTTCCGGCAGGCGCGGACGCTGAAACGGCGTTTTCACGCCCATGTGCCGGGGATAGCCGCAGGGCGGCTTTCTTGGACCGCTTTACCGGGCGCTAGAGCAGCGTCTCCGCCGCCTGCGCCGCCGCGCGCATAGCCGTGGGCAGGGGCAGGACGCAAAGCTCCTCTCGCGTGACCATGCGGCCGCCGCAGGCGTCCAGCACGGCAGGGGAGGGGTCCTCGTCCAGAACAAAGTGCCACAGCTGCATCTCCCATACCCGATGGGTGAATACATGACGGGCCTGCCCCAGGCTGCCGGCAAAGCGGCAGGGAAGGCCCGCCTCGCGCATCAGGGCCCCGGCCCGCTCCGGCTGTGTCTCGTCCTCCAGCAACCAGAACACATACAGGCCGCCCAGCATGCGCTCCCCGCGGCGCGTCACCAGCACGCGGCGGTCCCGCGTCAGCAGGCATACAGCCACGTCCACCCGCCTGGGCGGACGCTTTTTTTCGTGTACGGGCAAAAGCGCCGCATCGCCCTCGCGCGCGGCGTCGCACAGGCCGCGCCATGGACAGGCGTCGCAGTCCGGCTCGCCGGGATGGCACAGGGTCGCGCCCAGTTCCATCAGGGCCTGATTGTAGTCGCCGGGACGGTCCGCAGGAAGATCAGCCCCCACCTGATCACGAATCCGCCGCTGCACATCCGGCCGCCCCACGTCTTCCCGCACGCCGTAGAAGCGCGAGGCCACGCGGTACACATTGCCATCCACCGCCGGCACGCGCAGCCCAAAGGCGATACTGCCGACCGCGCCCGCCGTGTAGGGCCCCACGCCCGGCAGGGACAAAAGCCCTTCATAGCTCGCGGGGAAGGCGCCGCCATGCGCCTCTATCACCGCCTGCGCCGCTTTTTGCAGGTTGCGCGCACGGCTGTAGTACCCCAGCCCCTCCCAGGCCTTGAGCACCTGCTCCTGCGGGGCCCGGGCCAGGTCCGCCACGGTGGGAAACAGCGTCAGAAAACGCGCGTAATAGGCTTTTACGGTTTCCGTGCGGGTCTGCTGAAGCATGATTTCCGACAGCCAGATGCGGTAGGGATCGCGGGTGTGACGCCAGGGCAGATCGCGCCGGACACCGTCGTACCAGGCGAGCAGCGGTTCGCAGACGGGCATGGAATCCTCTCCTTTCGGTTGCTTTGCTATTGTACCACAGCGCCGCTGATTTTCGGAAACGATATCAGTGAGAAAAGAAAAGAAAATCGAAGAAATTCAGAAACAATTCAAGAATTGACCTATGTATTTGGGAATATAAATCAATTTTTCCGACGCAGAGCCGAATAACGGAACTGCAGCGGCTTGCTACTTGGCAGGAAATAACGTATAGTAAGGACTGTTGTTA
>USFL01000237.1 GCA_900553905.1 uncultured Eubacteriales bacterium
GGCTTTCCGGAGCGCATGTATTCCAGCGTTTTGCTGGGGAAGGAATACCGCGTGAATACGCCCCTGGGCGATCGCGGATTGATCAACAGCGCGGCGCGCGCCTGCAATTCCAGCGCCCTGTCATGGGAGACAAAACCGAAATAGTGGATGTTGGCATGGCTTTCCGCGGTGCGTGCTACCTCTGCGTCCATGCTTCCCTGGCCGCAAATCCACAGATCATAGTCCGGCATGGCCGCAAAGGCTTCCAGCAGTTCCGCAACGCCCAGGTCCGGCTCCAGCGTTCCGCTGTATAGCACGGCAAGGCGGCCGTCCGTCCCTGCCGCCCCGGTCGGGATCTCCGGCTCCCCCCCACGCTGAATCAGCCCTTCGATCACCAGGCAGGGCTTGTCACAAACGCCCATCGCATCCGCCATGGGACGGGTAAGCAGTACAAAGGCATCCATGCTGCGGCAAAGCGCCATGCTCCGGCGTCCGCGCGCGTATTCGATGCGTTTGAGCAGCCCCTTTCTGCCGGATGCCAGCCCCAGCTCGTTGGGCAGATCCGTCACAATCACGCAAGCCTTCAGATCGGGATACCGCCGCCGGACCCGTGCCACGGCCTCAAGATACGGCAGGTACATCGTATACATCAGCACAACGCGGTTGGAAGGGTCCTGCGCGCACCAGGCGGCCAGTTGCCGGGCCGCTCTGCGCGCGCGGCCACGCTGCTTGATGCCGGGCAGGTTGAAGCATCCCAGCTCGTACATCGTATGCCCGTCATGCCATCCGGAGGAGATCACCGGGCGCCGGTATTGCAGGGGGAACACCCCCACCGGCAACGAATTGACGATGTCCAGCCGCTCGCCGGTTTGCAGGTTAGCCCGTATGCCCTCTGCAAAGGCGCGCTGATAGCTGTTGATCTGGTTTTGCAGCTTGTCCTTGACGTCACGGGCGACCTGTTTCTTGGTGTCCTCCGGGTACATCAGCGACAGCATCATCACGTTCATGAACAAAGCTCCTCATACAGGGATAGATAGGCCCGGAATGTGTTTTGCGCGTCAAAACGCTCGGCGCGCCGCAGGCAGGCAGGCATCAGCGCCGCCTTTTCCCGGCACAGGCCTGCGATCGCGCCGCACAACCCCTCCACATCCCCCTTGTCAACTACGCGGCCGCAGCTCTCATCCACCGCCTCCGGGCAGCCGCCCGTGCGGAACACAGCCACCGGCGTACCGCAGGCCAGGGCCTCCAGATTGACCATGGGCATATTGTCCTCCAAAGTGGGATTGGCCAGACAGTCCGCAGCGGTGTACCAGGCGGCGAGCTCGGCGGCGTCCCGCGTGCGCGTCAAGCCCAGCATGCCCTCCGGCAAAGCCGCAACCTGCGCCTCATCCAGCCCGATCACCACGAACCGGTATTCCTCCCCCATCTTCGCGGCGGCCTGCGTCAGATATCGCAGGCCTTTTCGTTCGTCCCATTCGGAGGCCACGGCCAGCACCACGCGCGCATCGCCCAGGCCGTAGCGGGCGCGCACGTCGCCAGGGGTGGGCCGGAACGTCTCCCGATTCACTCCGTTGGGAATCACCCGCACGGGGTATCTTCCCAAAAATGAATCGCGCAGCGGCCCTGCCATCCATTCGCAGGGCGCAGCAAAGGTCAGCCGCTCCAACTGGGTAAAAACCCGCTTCTTCATGCGGTAGTTGCGCCGGGAGCCATCAAGCCCGATGCATACGGGATAGGCGCGCTGCTGGGGGCAATCGTGACATCCGCTGCGCCAGCGCTCGCAGCCGCAATGATCAAAATACGCACAATGGCCGGTAAAGGGCCAGCAGTCGTGCAGGGTCCACAGGACGGGCCTGTTCATCCGGCGCAGGCCCCGAAAGAGCAGTGGCAGGTTCAGATAGCATCCGTGCAGGTTGTGCAGATGGACGATG
Organism: uncultured Eubacteriales bacterium; assembly: GCA_900553905.1. Lineage (GTDB taxonomy): Bacteria > Bacillota > Clostridia > Christensenellales > Aristaeellaceae > Limiplasma > Limiplasma pullistercoris. Next base: position 1,911 of record USFL01000237.1, read on the forward strand.
TCCGGGGCGAATCGCTCCATCTCCCGCACGAGGCCCATCGTGCCAAGTACGCTGCCGTAGCCCTCCGCGTCCGCAAGCTTTCGCATGGCGCCGTGCAGCTTGCGCTCCCAGGGCCATCCTATGCGGCAGGCATAGGGCCTGGCTTCGGGCGGAATGCCGGGCACGCCGTAGCCGATTTGACACGCCCCGCCGTCCGCCTCCACCAGCCGGGCAATTTCCAAGGCAATGCGCCCCGTGCTTTTGACACCGCAATAGGTGTTAAGTTGAAAGACCCGCACCTTATTCCCCTCCCGCAAGCGACATGAGCAGCTTTTCCAGCTTGTCCATATGATCGCGCTTGGTGAAATGCGCGTCGTAATAGGCGCGCCCGCGCGCGCCCATGGCTTCCCGATCCGCGCAGGCCAAAAAGCGCCGCACCACCTTCGCAAAGGCCTCCGGGTCGTCGGGCGGAGCACAGAAGCCACATTCCGCCTGCGCGATCACATAGGCTGTTTCTCCGGCGATGCTGCCCAGAACGGGTTTTCCGGCAGCCATGTAGCTCTGCACCTTGCCGGGCAGGGTATCGTTGACGCTGATATCGTCCCGCATGCTCACCAGCATGGCGTCCGCCATGGCATAGAAAGCGGGCATGTCGTCAAGGGGTCTGCGCCCATAAAACGTGACTGCATCCCCCAGCGAAAGGGAGGCGGCCAGCTCGCGGCAGGCGGCTTCATTGGAGCCGTCGCCCACGATGTGCCAGCGGATGGGCAGGTCCCGAAGCAGCGCCGCCGTGCGGATGAGCACCTCGACGGCCTGCACCTTGCCGATGTTGCCAGCAAAGACCAGATTGACCCGGTCCGACGCGGGTTTGGGCGGAAGGGGCGCGCGAAACACATCGTCGGCAAACTGGGGCATATACTGCGCATCGTCCACCTCGATGCCGTGCACATCGCGCAGATAGCCCTGAAAGCGCTTGGACGAATAAATCAGCATATCGGCCCTACGGTACACCCAGCGGCTGACGCGCTTCATAAAGCGATAGAGGAGCGCCTCCTCGCCCACATTCATGGCGGCCAAGCAGGCGGGCCAGATGTCCAGGACATAAATCATCAGCTTTTTGGACGTGAAGCAGCGCAGCACCGCGGCGGGCAGGCTCATGAGCACCGGCGAGGTGGAAAAGGCATAGATCACATCATAATCTCGCTTTAGCAGCATTGCCTTGACCGTCGCGGAGGTCATGTAGCTGACGTAATTTACCGCCAGCCCCAGCTTACCCGGCCTGCGCCCGATTTCAAAGCAGCGGCGGATTTCCACACCGTTGCGCGTCTGGCGGCGGTTGCGAAAACGGCGATATTCCGCGGGAATCACGCCGCTTGGGTAATTGGGCAGGCCCACAAGCGCCGTCACCCGATGCCCTCGCGCAGCCAACGCCTCGCAGATTTCCGTCACGCGAAAATTCTCCGGCCAGTAGTGCTGGCAAACGACCAGGATGTTCATTTGGCGGCCCGCGCCGCCCGCTCCAGCAGCGATTCCGCCTGCTTCCTGGCGCGCTCAAGCACCAGCCTGGGCACAAGGGTGGTGTAGACGCCGTTTCGGTACAGGACCTTGCCGTTGACCATGGTAAGCGCCACGTCGCTGCCCTGCGCGGAATAGACGAGGTTGCTTTCCAGATCGTTGCAGGGGCACATATGCGCGCCGGACAGATCCAGCAGAATCAGGTCCGC